>JAJEAQ010000680.1 GCA_022822685.1 Trichodesmium sp. jk18x7bins.61 | reverse complement strand
TAATAGGGATGATGGATTCAATTGAAACATCTCAACAATAGGACTTTAACCTATAAACTCTCAACAGTTGTAACCAACCCTTTTGGGTTGAACCAGGTCATCCCCCGCTCTAAGAGCGGTTTCGACCTAACGAATCGCACTTCGTACCTACCTACTTAATCAAGAAAAAAAAGTATAATAAGTAAGATGTTTATAGCAGTTCTCATATTGGTGAGGTACAGAAATCTACCTAAAGTAGTCAGTAGTCAGGAGTGAGAGAAAGGTGAGAGGCTCCTAGATGTAGTCAGTCGGAGTCAAATCAATATAGTTCCAAGCAACTAAGATACAGCTGATAATTTATCAGCCCTGGTTTTAGTGAAATCAATCTACTTCAAGAGACTGATAAATTCTATCTTAATGAGTATCTTAGGTTTATTTATCTGAAGTTTCTCTGCTTCATTTTTCAAAAAATTTATCTATATCTTTAACTAAATAATTGAACAAAATATCAGCAGCTAATTTATTTCCGGCACTATTCCAATGGGGTTCCCGAAGTAAGTATAAATGACTGGTATTTTGTTCTAATCTAAATCTATCCAACATATCTATATAAGGAATGTCATTAGCTTCTAAAAATTTTTTCAAAATCTCTTGCTGGCAATTAATATGATAAGATTCTCGCTCCAAATTATCATATTCCGCAAAAATCTCATTCAATAACTGATCATTAACTTGGTATTCATCTGGATAAATCGCCACAATGAACTGAATATTTCTAGATTTTAATAACTCTTGCATTTCTGAAATGCTGTGCAAAATATAGTTAATGTTATCATCTCGTTGTCCCTCTCGTAAATCCTGAATATTACAAAACTGGAGGCGACTTTTTTCTACTTGCAGAAAAACTTTATTTGATAAAATTCCTGGAGATTTTTCCTGTTCAACAATTGAAGTTGATACTAAATTTAAACTAGCTATTTTAGAACTACTAATCGTCTTTCTACTTAATTTTGAAGTCTTGAGCATGTGAGTGTATCGCTCAAAACGCGAACAAGATGCTCCCACTACCCCACAATTGAATCTTGATAAACTATCAGGTAAGCTAGCAGAATCCTGTTTAGCCTTTTGTAATTCTTGGTAGACTTTATATTTTTGCTGTAAAAACATTAGTAATCTAGACTTACCAATAATTGGATAACCAAAAATAATTAACTCGTCTTTCTTCTCTATATCTATATATATGCCATTAACAACAATTCTTTTTCTTTCTGGATCAGCATCCATAAAATCATTACCTGCAAAAAAACCTAATACAACTAGGTCCGGATTATATTGCAATCCGTACTTTTTTAACATAGCTAATTGTTCTCCAGTATGAGTACCGGGATAGCCAGCATTAATCACATCAACCTGATGCTGACCGTAATAATTATCGAATTTTTTCTCTAACAAAGCTGTATAATTTCCTTCTTTTTGACCCGCCCAATTGAATGAGTCACTCACTACAAGTAGCCGAAATTTATTCTGGTCTTTTTGTAGGGGATAGTCTCTATCATTAAAGCCAAATTGATTATTACCATACATATAAGGTCGGAATCGAAATCCTAAATCTGGATCATATTGATACATCCCTCTAAATAGATATGGTTCCAAAATAATCATCAAAGTTTCTACTAGAAATAGAGGTATAATGACCCAGGCAAATGTTAATAATAAAAATGTCTTTGTCGATTTAATTAATTTGAGATACTTTGAAGCCATAGTGATAATTACTTCCTCTAAAAGTTAGATCCAATCTGTGGAGGTGGGCTCTAGAAACAATAGGTAAGACACAAAATTAGTGAGCATAACTAATATTAGAGTTTGGCGACAAACCTTTACTGACTGCTAAGTACCAGATTTTAAGTCTGGTTATTTAACTGGATTTAGTATTGTACCTTTGTTTGCTTTATTTCCTGGAAATAATATAACATACTAATAAAAATAACTAAAAATAAGTAGGTGAGCGTTAAAAAATCAAGCTATGTAACAAAATGTCAAACTAGCCCACAGCTTAAGGGCGGGCTTTTAAGGGCGGGGTTTAAGAAATACCTGATTTCAGAATCTTTTACAAAACTAAACATACATCGATTTTATCGTGCCTACCTACTTATATCTATATATCTATATATTATGACACTCTCGTCTATTATTAGGTTGTTAGGGCGATCGCCTCTAACAACTGAACTTCTAAATAAACTTCAACAACACCAGTGCCTACAACTTAACGGCGCTCCTCGTCTACCGAAGGGTTTAGTTTCATCGACTCTCGCCCAACAACAGGAGCATAATTTATTTGTTGTGACTGCAACTTTAGAAGAGGCAGGGCGGTGGGTGGCACAGTTAGAGGCAATGGGATGGCAGACAGTTCACTTTTATCCTACTTCAGAAGCATCACCCTATGAACCCTCCTACTCGGAAGAGATGATTTGGGGGCAGATGCAGGTGTTGGCAGATTTGGTGAGTGGAAACACAGTCGCAAATGTAACTAGCAATGGCAATAGTAGTAATCAAGGAAAAATGGCTGTGGTGGCAACAGAGCGATCGCTCCAATTCCACTTACCCACTGTGGCAGATTTCCAACCCTACTGCCTGACTCTCAATCCAGGCATGACGAGTAACTCCAAAATCTTGGACGAAAAGCTGGCCAAGATGGGATACGAACGAGTGTCTCTGGTAGAAACTGAGGGGCAGTGGAGTCGGCGAGGTGATATCATTGATGTGTTTCCGGTGGCATCAGAATTACCAGTACGTCTAGAATGGTTTGGTGATGAACTTGAACGAATTCGAGAATTTGACCCCTCTACTCAGCGAACGCTTGACAAAATTGCCAAAATAGTTCTCACACCTACAGATTTTAGTCAGTGGGGGTGGGGGAATTTAGAATCAATGACCAAATCAAATTTTGTCTCTATTCTAGATTATTTACCAGAAAATACCTTAATCGCTATTGACGAACCTGATCAATGTGTGGCTCATGGCGATCGCTGGTTTGAACTTATAGAAGAAAATTGGCAACAACTTAACACTGAAGCATCTCAACCATTACCAAAAATTCATCGCACCTTTGCCGACTCCCTAGAAGAAGTAGAAATATTTCCCAGACTCTATTTATCTGAACTTATAAAAGAAACCAACAGCAACATTACTACCTCAGTTCCCTACACCCTTAACCTTGCCAGCCAACCCTTGCCAGTCATGCCTCACCAATACGCAAAACTGGCAGAAACCCTACGCCAGGAAAGAAAACGCAAATTTTCTGTTTTTATCATCTCCGCCCAACCATCGCGCTCTGTTTCCTTGCTTCAGGAACATGACTGCCCTGCTCAATTTATCCCCAACCCCCGCGACTATTCTGCTATTGATAGAGTGCAAATCCAACACACCTCGGTTGCCATTAAATATACTGGGTTAGCAGAATTAGAAGGATTTGTTCTGCCCACATTCCGGTTAGCTGTGATTAGTGATCGGGAATTTTATGGTCAACACACCCTCGCCACTCCCACTTATATCCGCAAACGTCGTCAAGCTGCTTCTAAACAAGTTGACCTCAACAAACTCCGCCCCGGAGATTATGTGGTTCATCGCCAACATGGCATCGGCAAGTTTGTAAAATTAGAAAGTCTGACTATTAATAATGAAACTCGCGATTATTTAGCAATTCAATATGCGGATGGTTTGCTCAGAGTTGCTGCCGATCAACTTGGCGCCCTATCGCGGTTGAGGAGCACTGATAAGAAAAAACCGCAACTCAATAAACTTACAGGCAAAACTTGGGAAAATACTAAAAATAAAGTTCGTAAGTCAATTAAAAAATTAGCTGTTGACTTACTGAAACTGTATGCCCAACGTTCCCAACAGACTGGTTACAGTTTCCCGAGTGACAGCCCATGGCAAGAGGAAATGGAAGATTCATTTCCTTATCAACCAACCCCCGATCAATTAAAAGCTACTCAAGATGTGAAGCGAGATATGGAAAGTGATCGGGCAATGGATCGCTTGGTTTGTGGTGATGTGGGTTTTGGCAAAACGGAAGTTGCTATCCGGGCAATTTTCAAAGCAGTCAACGCGGGTAAACAGGTAGCATTTCTCGCTCCTACTACAATTCTAACTCAACAACATTATCACACTCTCAAGGAACGTTTTGCTCCTTATCCCATAGAAATAGGTTTGCTTAATCGCTTTCGCACTGCCAATGAAAAGCGGGAAATTCAAAATAGGTTAGCTACTGGGGAGTTAGATATTATTGTCGGTACTCACTCGATTTTAGGTAAAACAGTCAAGTTTAGAGAGTTGGGCTTGTTGGTGGTGGATGAGGAAC
>JAJEAQ010000157.1 GCA_022822685.1 Trichodesmium sp. jk18x7bins.61 | reverse complement strand
CCTGGCGGGTGGTCCTCGCTTTGCAGCTTCACCCACATTCTTAACTCAGTTATCCGCTCTATATGGGTTATAGAGGCTGGATTCTAGCCATACATTCCTAGTTGCTAGGAGTTCCTGCTAGAAACGAATCGCACTATTTCATCAAATGTCTGATTTTTCTCATCCTCACTCATCAGTTCTTTAGCAGCATGTAAAAAATTGGGAGCAGAATTCATAAATTTTTTTACAAAAGCTTCGAATGGAAGCTTTATATTTTCCCCCTGCTTCTGTAATTGATCATCTTGGGGTTTCTTAAGTAAACCTTCTAAGCTATCTGCTACATCTTTGCATGGTTGACGTAATTTTTCAAAACTTTTTTTTTCCTCTTCTGTTAATACAACATTGTATCTGTATAAATATGAAGTGCCTAGTATATGCTCTAATTCTATAATCCAATCATAACACTTCTTCAATTGCCTACTATTATTAAGTTGAGAAATATATTCACCTATTGGTTTTGAGGTATTTTCTTGGTCAGCAAATTCTAGTACCAACTCTGTATAACTTTCCTCTAGCAAAAATACTAATATAAAAAAATGTTCTCTAAATGGATCTGCAAATGGTCGGTTGTCAGAAAAAGAAAAGATACTCGGTAAATAATAGGCAAGATTATATTGTAAATTTTCCCAAAAAGTTAGAGGCCTAGCTGGAAATTGATCCTCATTCCAATATTGAGGCCAACCATGATATTTCAGCACATATTCCCTTTCCTGATCTCGTCTAGGCTCTGATTCATCATGATCTTCTCCTACTAAATTCAGTTGATCTTTTACCAAAGGTTGGGGAATTTCTTCAGCAGTTTCCGGAATCGCTGAAGCTCCCGAATCCATAAGTTGAAGAGTATCTGAGTTTTTGAGTTGTAGGCTGAATATGCTGTTGAATTTTTGTTCTACTGGTTTTTCCTGAACTACTTTCACCTGTTTTTTTGCCATAGTCTGACTAGGGAGTTTGGACAACTGAATCTGTGCTTTTGTTTTAGGTACTTGTATTTGATACATTCAGAACTCCTGTTCTTGATTTGATTGAGCTATTACATTTTTTCTACATTGCTGTACATTATCAGCTTGATTTTTCTACAGAACCAATATTGCTCATCATCAATCTTGTCCACTACTGTTTTTTTAACTGTCTGAAGGACTTGTTGATCAAGAACTCCTTTCTATCGCCATTGCAACTATGGAGAACCCTCACACAGATTAAAATATTTTTTTAGTTGCAACTAAAAAAATATGTGCTATGATAGTAAAGGTTGGGCGGTTAGCTCAGCGGTAGAGCGCCTGCCTTACAAGCAGGATGCCACTGGTTCAAATCCAGTACCGCCCATCATTCATAACTGGTGTAAAGTACCATTTCTTCCACTAAGGGAACTTTGAAAGTTTTCAGTTAAGTAATCTAATCAAAATTAGATTGCTAGAGCCATAACTTTAAACCAAGATTTTTTATCGCTAATTCAGCAAAAATGATGTGAGTAAATTAGGTAAACTCTGTCCCTACTTCCCTAATACTTTTGAGTTCTAACTTTTGACTGAACAAGTTATTCCTCTGTTGTCTTTTCTTGTACTCCCTGTATTATCCTCGATAATTCACTTTTCTCATTCACTGTAATTCTAGTCGGAGAACCATTAATAATCCTTTCATAGCTACGGAAGGAATCTTTAATAGCTGGACCTGTGGATGTAATTGTATACTCTCTAATCCCCTTATCATGCCATGAACCACGCATTTTAAGAACATTAATAGCGCGAGACATTTCACCACGAATTTCAACGTATTGAAGCATCAGGATAGTATCAGTAATCGTAGAAATATGGGAATCTGTAATAGAATGAGATCCCATAAACTGAGCAGTTGTATTAGTAAAAAAACCTGTTATTTCTTCTTGTTTAGCAAAACCAGTTACCCCAATTACAAACTGTCTGAAAGCATTATTACTTACTCCTCTCGCCAAAGCAGATAAAGAATCAATAGCTATTCTAGATGGCTTGAATTCAGCAATTTCTGATCTAATAATTTGTAGGTGATCTTCTAAACCGGCTGATTCTGGATAGCTACACATAATTCTTAACAGTCCTTTTTTTTCCCATTCTTCAAAATCTATACCCCAAGAATAGGCATTACGAAATAATTGAGCCCGAGATTCTTCATAGGCAAAGAGCATCGCAGGTTCATTACTCATACAACCATTTTCTAAGAATTTACTGACTAAAAGAGTTTTTCCTGTACCTGTAGCACCAGTCGCTAATATAATTGAATCTTTAAAGAAACCTCCCCCACACATTTGATCAAGAATTTCATCGCCGGAAGAAACCCTAGCATTAGAAGAACGTTGAGTCAATCGCATCGCTCCCAATGGGAAGATATTCATGCCATCATTAGTAATAGTAAATGGATACTCCCCTTTCATGTGGGTTGTACCTCTAAGTTTTAATATTTCTATTGTCCGACGCCTACGCTCACCTTCCAAAGCATTACGAACTATAACAACATTATCCGAGACAAATTCTTCTACTCCCAATCTAGCCACAGGGCCATATTCTTCCACTCTTTCTGCAGTCATAATCGTCGTTGCACCAACCTGTTTGAGTCGCGCCACTAAACGAAATATTTCTCTTCTGACTACAGAAGCAGCATCATATTGCTGAAATACAGCAGTTACTGAATCAATAGAAACTCTTTTAGCTTTATACTTGCGAATAGCATATTGAATTCTTTCTATTAAGGCAGATAAGTCAAAATTTCCGACTATATCTTGCCCTTCAGGATCAGGAGAAGCATCTAATATAAATAATTTTCCATCATCAACTAATTGCTGTAAATTCCAACCAAAGCTATAAGCATTTTTAATAATATCGTGAGGAGATTCTTCAAAAGTGACAAATATGCCTGGTTCATCAAAATAAGTAATTCCATTATAAAGAAACTGAATAGCAAATAATGTTTTACCAGTGCCAGACGTACCACTGACCAAAGTTTTCCTACCAACTGGCATACCTCCATGACTGATATCATCAAACCCCTCAATCATGGTCCTAATTTTCTCAACTCCTAGTGTTGCTATTGTCTCTTTTTTAACAGACTCACTATTTTCATTCATATCTTTATTTAATTCATCTGCTTGTTGCTAGATAAACATCTTTGTCTACTACTACTGCATCTAAACCTATAAAGTTCTCCGAAGTAGGGAAAATTTGATCAGGTTTAAAATTAGGTATTGAGGTATCTTCTGATGTCCGATTAATGTGCCAATCATCTACCTTTTTAGTTAATAGAGCTAAGCTGAGTATCGCAGCACATTGATTTTCTTCTCACCAGTGGAAAAATTCGCCTAGCATTGTATTGTACCAAGGCCTAGAGATTATCAACCAGTTGTTTTAGTGTCAACTGCTACCGGATTTGATGTTACTAGATTAGGTGTATTTTATGGGCATTGATTTTTTAGCAACATTGATATTAACATACTGATAATATCAGAATTGATGTAAATTGTGTCCAGGCAATTCACACCTAAGCTGCTTGTTGAGATGGGGATAAAAGGTAGATGCTAAGTAGGTAGGCGCGATCAAACCGATGTATGTTTAGTTTTGTCAAATAATCTGGCATCAAGGATTTATTAGGCTGTTCACTGGTTTGATCTTTTTTACATAGCTTGATTTTCTAACGCTCACCTACTTAAGTAATTGCATATTTTTCTTTCCTAGGTTATTAGACATCTATGAAAATACTCAAATAGTAGTTCATAGATTGAATTCATCTTCGTTGAGTTCTTCATAAAGTAAATCTAATCCAATTAATACCTTTTCTCGATCTGAAAGATCGCCAATAATTTTTCTTACAGGTGGGGGTAGTATTTTTGACAAAGTTGGTGTGGCCAATATCTTGTCTTCTTCTGCTAGCTGAGGATTTTTTAATACATCTATTACTTTTAGGGCGTAAACACCTTGAAATTCTTGTTCAAGAATATCTTTGAGCGTTTTTAACGCTCGCACAGAATTAGGGGTATTTCCAGCAACGTATAACTTCAAAACATAAGTTTTATTCAGAGGAATCATGGTTATTTTCAAGTAATTTTTTCAGCTTTTTGAGTAGTTTTTATTGATGAAGAGATATATTAATAATGGGTTTATCCCACTAACAGTAATTTTCTTTATCCTGGTTTATGGATGAATTTATACTTTAAATGTATTGATATTTATAATCACCAATGTTCGAGTAATTTTGGTAATTAAATAATTTTTTTTAGGGTTTATAAAAACTTGAATAAATTTTTTTTGTTGATTTTTTGATATATCTTTGAAGTTATTCTGATTACCTACAATTTATTATTCCTTGACACTACAAGCATATAGATTAACATTGCTCTACTATAAATACGTGCCTGGTTAATTTTTATTTTCGAATCGAGTTGTCAAGGTTCTCTAGGAATAGAACGTCTGTACATTTCACATAAATGTGCTATTGTATCTATTAAAGTTAATCGGTAATCCAGCAATATTTCCTCCCTACGTCCTTCTAGCTGTAATTGTTTAGAAAATTAATCCATCAAATCCATGTGAATTTATACAATTTGTGTTACAGGAATATCGGAGAAAAAGTATAAGTTTACAAACTCGTCTATTCGGTTGTTGAGGGAGTTATCTTGAGAAAAATATTTGATCACAATATGACGATATTCTAACTTGAGCTGATCTAAAAATTTATGACGCTCCCCAGAAGACATATTCCTGATAAAATTTCTGGGATTCCTTTTATAGTACACACCTAGGTATCCTAATCTTTCCCTTAATTTTTCAGACAGTCTATGTTGCTGTTGATGAAGTTTATTTTTAGTATTTTCATCGGCAGTTTTGCTGAACTTGTGAGATTTATCTTTTGAAGAACTACTAGGAGATAGTTTCAGAAATTATTGAATTGCCTGCTCAATATAAAAATCAATTTTGTGAAGTTCATCGACTAATAATGAAACTTATGCTTGATGATAAATAGGGCTTTTATAATTCTGCGGTTCCTGAGATTTACTAGGATCATTACTAACTAACTTCTG
>JAJEAQ010000383.1 GCA_022822685.1 Trichodesmium sp. jk18x7bins.61 | reverse complement strand
TGTAGTACATTCTGAACTCTTGTGATTTATTTTGGTTAAGCTTTATAGATAGCAATACAGAAATATTTCTGCCTATCCGCAAACTCAACCAATATTTAATCTGAGTTCTACAAACAATCTCTCTAAAACACCAAGCCATCAAAAAAAGGTTAGAGGGTATCTATAAATAAAATATAAGCCTTGATGTAGGGTGGGTTAGGTGGGAAGAATTCCACAGTAATCATAGGATATTTGATCATCCGCCGTAACCCACCGAATATTAGAGACTGTTTGTAAATAAAATACTAAGGTAGCTTGGGTGTTTATTTCTGGTGGGTTACGGCGGATAACTAAAATTATGGTGAGTCCGAGGATATATCGACCCCTCACCCACCCTACGCCAGAATTTAATCTGAGTTTGACAAACAATCTCTTATCTATAAAATAAATATTAAGCCTTGATGTAGGGTGGGTTAGGCGGGAAGAATTCCACACTAATGATAGGAGATTTTCTAATCCGCCGTAACCAACCTAAAATTGGCTATTTGATGCTGTTTTTAGATTTTTTTTACAGATATCTTTTACTCCTTTGATGATTCTGATAAGTCAATATAAATCATTACTTCCTGACATCAACCTTCGAAAATCTTGCACTCTGCCTGCTAGAAAAAATGAATTAGCTCTGCCTTTCCCAGGGAGGTAAGGGGGATACCTTCCAAAGGGGAGTTGGGGAGGATAAAACAGGCAATGAAAAATTACTTCGGTAGAATTGTGAGTACGCGCCAGACAATCAAGCCAGCAAAGAGAACATAAAAAGCTACTCCTACCCAATCCTGCTAACTTCCAGATAATTGACTTTCCATGATTTTAATTCTTAATTGATTTTCTCAACAGTATCTCCAGCGGCAACCGCCCCATCACTATCAACGGTTGCCAAGACTCCAGTATAACTGTTACCAAATTTTTCTTTCAGCACAGATAATAAGGGGATGTCGCGATCGCCCGTTTCTGGGTTAACTTCAATATTCATACACCGCCCAATCTTAGCTCTAACAGTAATCTGAGCATTGCCCAAGCCCAACTGTTCCCCCACCCAATTAAATTCTTCCCAAGGGCTAACTCCAGCCACAACCAGATTAGGGCGAAATCGTCGTATATCCAATATTTGACCAGCCTTTTCTCCCAAATCATCCATTGTTGCTTGACTAATAATAGAAATATGCACAGGTTGGCGATCGGGGTAACGACTACTATTCCCATTACCCACTAACCGCAAAGGTGCTTTTTGGGGATGATGTGCCCCTTTGTTAGATTCTAGAGTAGTTAAATAATCTGAAAAAAAAGCACTGATGCGTTCGCGCCCTGCCAATAAATTAGTATTTGCTCTCATCAGCTCTTCCCCTTGTTGTCGCACAATCAAGAATCCAGTTTCCCAGTCATAATCACAATCTAAAGTAGCCAACCCTGGCCAATCATTTTGGACAGCAAAATGCTTTTTGCTCATCCAAGGAACAACATCCAGCTGATTAAAGTTGCCAGAGTCAAGAAACATTAAAGCAAAAGCGCGATCGCCCTGAATACCATGTCCTGCAGTTAAGTATAGGCTCTGACAACCTTTCGGAGTTAATCCCTTAACTGGGTAGATAAATAACTGTTTAACTGTTGCTAATTTCATACTATATCCTGGAAAAAAATGGGAAATTTTAACTCCCTTCTTGTTGGGGCAGGGTTCTGTTAGGAAAGATCAGATTAATATAAATATGACTTACACAAAATATGGTACAATTTTAGACTAGCTTAATTACTAATAAAAAAGCTCGATTATAAAAGTTTTACCGAACATTATATCAAACCTATACCATTTACTAACACTAGAGAAAATTGAATCATCATTCTGAACCTTATTTACAAAAAGAGTGGAAATTAACTCAATTAGGGCTATTACTGTTCCCTCTCTTACCTAGTTTGGGAGTATTAATTCTAATTGTGGTAATCATTAGCATTTGGAGGCAAAAATGGCGCATAATTATTCGTCATGCCCATAATATAGCCTTAGCTGGGCTTGGCATGTGGTTAGCGATCGCTACCATTTTTGCATCAGATCGTCAGGAAGCCTTATTAGGATTAGCTAATTTATTACCCTTTTTTGCAGTATTTGCTGCTTTTAGTGCTTTAATTCAAACTCCATCCCAACTGCGACAACTTTCTTGGGTGATACTAATACCTTCAATACCTGTAGTAATTTTGGGTTTTGGACAATTATTTTTCGGTTTGTCTGGCCCTTTACATTTACAGATTATTTTAGGTTGGATAATTGTACCACAGGGCAATCCTACAGGACGAATGGCTTCAGTATTTATGTACGCAAATATTCTGGGGATATATCTTACACTTGTATTTATTTTAGGTTTGGGGTTATGGATTCAACAATGGAAATCTTTAAAAGGAACTGTCACAGAAAATTCAAGTCGCCTCCAGATTTTTCCAGGCAGGTTGCCTCAAAAATTTATATTTTTAACAATTGCAATTATTGCTAATGGCATTGCTTTAATCTTGACAAATTCACGTAATGCTTGGGGATTAGTTGTATTTGCGAGTCTTGCTTATGCTGTTTATCTAGGTTGGTGTTGGTTAGTAGGATTAGTAATGGCAGCAGTGGCAACTGTTTTTGGAGCTGCTTTTGCTCCTCCGCCATTGCGCGAATGGTTACGGGTAATAGTACCAGAATACTTTTGGGCACGACTCACAGATCAGAATTTTGAACGACCTATCGCTGCTCTACGTAGCACCCAATGGCAATTTGCTTGGAATATGATTAGGGAAAAGCCCTGGAGTGGGTGGGGATTACGCAATTTTACCCCTCTGTATCAAACACAGATGCAAATTTGGGTAGGTCATCCCCATAATTTGTTATTGATGCTAATGGCAGAAACTGGCATTCCTACAGCTTTGTTTTTATTTGTTTGGGTGGGTTGGATACTAGCGAAGGCAGTATTATTATTAGTTAATTGGTCTGCAATTGATTCTAGAGAAGACCATTTAATTTTCTTTAGTTATTTAGTTGCTTTTAGTGCCTGTACTATTTTTAATATGTTTGATATAACTTTATTTGATTTAAGAGTTAATACAATTGGATGGTTGCTTTTAGCTGCAATCTGTGGAGTAATATCATCAAAAAAAAACTACGATAGTTTAGAGGTAACTGTCTTTGAAATTTAGGAAGTTCTAAAAAAACTAATTCTAGTTCTGCTCCATTATATACAAAAAATTTTGTCTTTTCTTTAAATACAAATTTATTGGTATGCTCCTGAGTTTCATTAAACATCTGAAAATCAGTAATCGTCACACCTATCACTTGATTTAGAAGCCGATAAGCTTCTTCAGTACCTAATTGATTTGCATAAGTTTTACACAAATTGTAAGCTACCCGCTTATCAAAAACTTGTGTTCGAGAAACTTGCATTTCAATAATCACAGTCGAACCATCAGACAATACAGCCATGACATTTAAATAACTATCTTTCAAAGATTGAATTTTACCAGGATTATAAGGATTAATAATAGTTAAAGAACGAATAATATTTTGATTTTCATAAATAATAGCATTAAAACTGATAAGTATTTCTTGAGAGTTGCGAGAACCAAATATTTTTTTAAAGGCGTAATCAATTTTATTGCTGATAAATCTCATGGTAGTTTTTCATCAGTTACAAGAAACAGAATGCTGAGAATATATTATATCGTTTTACAAAAGACAAAAGTAATTGATTCTGGAATTATAAGATCAGGAAAGACTAAAGTTAGATTCAGGTAAGGTAATAATATGTAAATCTTCCTTTCTCAATTTTTTCGTAGTAGCTTAGGCATCTTGCCTGAGATATTGGGTTTAATTACCATGCACCTTTTCAGCAATTTTTATTATTATAAAAAAACTGATTTTCAATCTCCCAAGCATATCTTCAAATTAATTTGTTAGAAATGCGGAATTGGTCGCTACATCCCTTGGCAAAATTCATAAATTAATCAACCACACCACTAACTAGCAAATATCTAGAAATAAATCTGTCTATTTTGATGATTTTTCTTAATGTATTCAGAGATATGATGAAAATATTAAGAAGCTATGCTTAACAGCAGACTCTTACCAACTGGCTTTTGACTTCCAGGGAGATGGATTACGCCTAAATCATTGTTGTACTATGAATGGGGAAAAATGAAAGATATATTCACAAAACGAGCCTGGTTTTCCAACATACAAAAAGATTTATTAGCAGGCACTGTGATGGCTTTAGCTTTAATCCATGAAGCCATTGGCTTTTCTATTATTGCTGGTGTCGATCCGAAAGTCGGATTGTATGCTTCATTTGGCATTGCGATTGTGACAGCCTTTTTCGGTGGGCGGCCAGGGATGATTTCTGCAGCAACTGGAGCTATGGCGTTGCTGATGACAACCTTAGTTATACCATTTTGAAAAATTAATGCTATATTTGGAAGCAGGGAAAAATAACGATAAAAATAGGCGAAGTTAGTAAATACTAGGCATTGACTCTAACTAATAATATGGGAGAAATAGAAAACCCAAATCAAGCCAAACTTTTGGTAATTGGTATTAGAGATTATGGTTGAAATTATCTGTTAGCAACCACCATTCTCACGGGAATTCTCCAAATTTTCTTAGGATGGATTAAGCTCGGAAATCAAATGCGATTTGTTCCCAGAGCAGTGATGGTAGGATTTGTCAATGCTCTGGCAATATTGATTTTTGATGCCCAACTCACTCAGTTTGAAGATGCTTCTGTGTGGGTATATGCAATGATGGCAGCAGGATTAGGGATCATTTACGGCTTGCCTCGCATCACTAAAGCAATACCTTCTCCTTTAGTTGCGATTATTGTACTGACAGTATTTGCGATCGCTACTGGATTAGAAATACCTACTGTAGGAGATATGGGCACATTACCTGATACTTTGCCTAGTCTTGCCTTGCCCATTGTACCCTTAAACTTCAAAACTCTTGATATTATTTTGCCTTATGCTTTAGCTCTTTCTTTAGTAGGATTAATGGAGTCATTCTTAACGGCTAATGTGATTGATACCCTAACTGACACCTCCAGTGATAAAAATCAGGAAGCAATAGGGCAAGGAATCGCCAATATCGTCGCCGGATGTTTTGGTGGGATGGCTGGATGTGCTATGATTGGTCACAGTCTATGATTAATGTTGGTTCCGATGGGCGCACTCGACTCTCGTCTTTGAGTGCAGGTATTTTTCTCCAGGCTTGCATTATTTTACTGAATAACTGGGTAGCGCGTATTCCAATGGCAGCTTGAGTTGCAGTGATGATTATGGTATCTCTGAGTACGCTTCATTGGGATTCAATTCGCAATATTCGGGTAGTGCCAAAGAGTGAAACGGCAGTGATGGTGACAACTGTGTTTATGACAATTCTCACCCATAACTTAGCTATTGGGGTAGTTGTTGGGGTAGCGCTGAGTGCGATTTTCTTCAGTCGTAAAATTGCGGCGCTGATTTTTGTTGACTCTCAGTTAAGCAGGGTAGAAGCGTATTTACAGTATTAATGGTCAAGTCTTTTTTGTTTCTGTGGAGAATTTTCTCAACTCTTTAATTTTCAGGAACATCTAGAGTCTGTTACGATTGATTTAACTTATGCTCATTTATGGGTTCAATCGGCGCTGGATGCAGTAGATAAAGTTGTACTGCGTTTTCGGAGAAGGGGTATTAAGGTAAATTTGATTGGTTTGAATGAAGCTAGCGCTACTTTATTAGATCGTTTGACTACCCACTCTAGTAAACAAACAATTTTTAACGAGGGGCGAGTCATTCACTAGATCAGGCAGACAAAAACTCCTAAAAATATTCATACTTTCAAGTATTAGAGGGTGTCTGATTCTGAATCAAAATTTGTCAAGATGTTTCGGAAGAAGACGTTGGTAACTAAATGGAAATAGGCTTAAGAGTAAAACCCTTAAGCCTGCTAAAGTTGGTTTTTCAGAATTAACATAGGAAAATTAACCAGACAATTTCATCAATTGATTTACCAACACCCTGAAGAATACAAAAGCTTAATTTTCTGAACTTTTTAGTAACCACTACCTTTTAGATAATGAGTTATATCTTCTACAGCCTTATGAGCTTTTCTAATGTCTTTTGATTCATAAACACCTATTATCATGGCTTGGTAGCTTGCACACATAATTAACCTATCATTTCCTTTGGAAGCAACAATCTTTTCTATGGGTTCATTCTCTGTCTTCACAACCATATATTCTGTACCAGATAAATTGACTTTGCCACCTCGGTTATTGAAAAGAGCTTGATACAATTCTTGAGCTTCTGTGGAGCTAATCTCAAATCCATTACTTGCGGCCCATTTACTTCCATCTTTTCCATGAATAGCTGCTTTGTTTACACCCTCTTCCAGCTTGGTAATGTAGTCTTGCCAAGACATAATTTACTCCTTCAAAAAATATAAAAAACTCAGTACATTTTCAATCATTGCACAGAATTATTAAGGCCTGTTTAAGTTGTGGTTAAACTTTGGCAACCAAAAAAAAAGCACAAGTTTTGCTATAGGAGTAATATTGTAATGCTCCCTACATCTGTGAACTCAAAACTTTTAACAATACCTCTCCCATTTCTTTACATCCCACCAGTTTCATTCCCTCCGACATAATGTCTCCAGTGCGATAACCCAAATCCAATACTTGTAAAGCTGCTTCTTCAACTGCATCTGCAGCAGCAACTTCATTTAAACCATAACGCAACATCATCCCCACACTCAGCACTTGTGCCAGAGGGTTCGCCTGATCCTTACCCGCAATATCTGGAGCAGAGCCGTGAACAGGTTCAAATACTCCAAGGCCAGAAGCACCTAAACTTGCAGAAGGCAACATACCAATACTGCCTGTCAAGATCGCAGCAGCATCAGACAAAATATCCCCAAATAAATTTCCTGTAACGATAGTATCAAATTGTTTCGGCCAGCGAACCAGTTGCATAGCAGCATTATCTACATATAAATGTGATAACTCTACATCTGGATATTCTGAAGAAAGCAGAGTCATGCGATCGCGCCACAACTGAGACACTTCCAAAACATTAGCCTTATCCACCGAACACAACTTACCACCTCGTTTCTGAGCCGTCTCAAACCCCACCCTACCAATACGGTCAATTTCTGACTCAGTATACGCCATCGTATTCACACCACGTTTTTCTCCTGTCTCCATCTCAAAAACTCCCTTGGGTGTGCCAAAGTAGACTCCACCAGTTAATTCTCGCACTACCATGATGTCCACACCATCAACTATTTCTCGTTTTAGAGTCGAAGCATCTACAAGTTGGGGCAAAATTTGGGCAGGCCGTAAATTGGCAAACAGTCCTAATCCAGCCCGTAGTGCTAATAGTCCCGTTTCTGGCCTTTGATGGCGTGGCAAATTATCCCACTTGTCACCACCGATCGCTGCTAATAGCACTGCATTGCTATTACGACACATTTCTAGAGTTTCCACAGGTAGAGGTTCCCCAGTCGTATCAATGGCAACTCCGCCGATAGGGGCTTCTTGAAATTCCAAATTGAAATTAAATTGGCTACCAACTACTTTCAAGACATTTACCGCCACTGCCATAATTTCAGGGCCAATACCATCGCCGGGAAGTAGAGTAATGTGGTAATTCATATTTTCTTTTCTCTGTTTTTGATTTTTTGTTATTAAGCTAAATACTTACTAGATCAGAATTTCAGCTATGAATGTGTGTTAAGTTATGAAGTATATAATATATTAAGAGATTGTTTGTCAAACTGAGATTAAATTCTTGCGTAGGGTAGGCCCTTGGGTCGATATCTCCTCATATAAGACCTCGCCCTCGCGGGCGGGGTTTAAGTAAAGAGTTTTAGTTGTCCGCCGTAACCCACCATAATTAAATACTCTAGCTATCTTAATATTTACTTTACAAACAGTCTCTCAGGTAGTTAGGAAAAATTATTTGTATATCTACTATTGAGTTATTTCCTGACTTTTCAGTAGCTCTGTTAGGTATTCCTAACAACCTCAAAATCCACAGTTCATTTTCCACAAGTACTTAAGTTATATAGTTAAAGTCAATTGTCATCGTGGGGCAGAAATGGATGGTTGAGTAATTATCGCAAACTGCCCCAACATTTACTAGGTTAGGTTGGGAGAAAAAAGGGCACGACACTTTTCAGATCAGAAGACATCTCATAGTCATGGGCGCACTATGACATCAACTGGAAACGAATCGGTTAGTTTTCTGTAAGTAAAATCAAGCTTCTTCAAAGAGCCTCAAAATTATTGGTGTAAGTGCAAAATTAAACGCCCACAATTCCTCCCTACTGTGTAGACGGATGGGGAATCGGAGCGGGGGATATTCAATTGATTCAAAATTAATAAATTACTACTTTTGCTAAAGAAATTAATCCCAAATTTAGGTCTGTGTATGATATTAGTGGCCAAAGCCACTCCTTAAAATATAGCTTGGTCTAAAGTAGCAGAAAAGCGTGCCGCTTGCATACTGATTGACTTTGATGGTAGAGTTAGAGCCACTGGACCTTGCATGGTTAGATTAGCTATAAGCAATTCTGGTGTTAATTTTGATATCCAACGGGATGGTTCTACCAGAACTCAGTTTTCTATGAGAGAATTTCCTAGTGATGGAACTTATAGTATAAAGACTAACAATGGAAACCCTACTATGATAGTTGAGAAAAATGGGTCAGTATTTATTTTCAAAAGCGATCGCGGGTTTCGTGGCAGAGTAGTATTTCCATCTAGTCATAAGTATATATCTATACATATAGTTGTATATGATATTCTTTATTCTCAAACTTCAGCTAACATTTCTTTGATTAAAAATGAGTATTAAGCAACAATTTTTCATTAGTCTACCTCTAATTTTGACCTCTATCTTAGGTGTAAAAGTTTTCTCTATGAGAATATCCTATGCAGCACCTAATTCACAAACACCAAATCAAATTCTAGAGCAGAAAACTGATAAATTTTTATTAGCTGCTGTGACTACTTGTGAAGTATCAATGCCAACTCCTGAAATCAATGAGCGTTTAGTTCTGAATGTCCGAGAAGTACCAAATGGTAATATGGTTGGTACAGTTGATGATGGAGAAACAGTAGAATTAGAAACACCAAGTAATATTGAAAGTTTGTATTGGGTAAAAATTATTGACCCAGTTGTAGGATATGTTTGGACAGAATATCTCACAAATTGCCAATAAGATGACTGATAACTGATAACTATTAAAGAGGGTCAAAATATCCTATTAAATTGACCTTCTTACTTCTTCCTGCCCTGAAAGTTGAGCCATTTTTATTGCTGAAATTGTTCCATTAACCAAGCTCCAACTAAACGCTGATTCAGATTACGACTCTGTTGCAATGCTTCATTAAGTACGGAAATTTTCAATCCAGGTAAAACTTGAGATTCTCTAATTTGTTTACTACCTCCATCCGCTACAGAAAATGCAATAACTTGGGCATTTTGTACATCCACAATCCAATACTCACCCACTCCTATATTTTCGTATAAAATGCGTTTCTCTCCTTTATCATCTGAAAGAGAAGTATTGGCAACTTCAATTACTAAGTCTGGTGGTGGATATTCATCTAAGTCAATAATAGATGTTTCATAAGGAATTAAATCAGCATTTTTCCCTAGATAGTAAGAAGCATCAGGTTGAGTTTCTTGAAATCCTGCTTTTTGATAGGTTGAGTTATCTTTTCCATTAAAATCTATGTTTTTAAAAATTGCAAATAGATTCACCGCTAGCATAATTACTGTGTGGTCGCTGCCGTGTTTATTTCCAATTGGACTCATTTCAATTCTATATTTTTGATTGTGATAGTAACACTTGACTTTGTGGCCATCTAGACTTTCAATTACTTCTAAATATTCTGACCAAGTGGCAGTTATCCAAGTATTAGTTTTGATTTTTGTTTGTAAGTTGCTCATAGTTCATATCATATTGAATTGAATACTTAATAGTAATATTATTAGTGCATTGGATGATTAAGAGACAGTATAATTATCAACACCAAGTAGTCTTAAAAAAAAATATTAGGTAAAAATTATTCAGCCAGTTTTTAGGATATTTTTGGACAGAATATATAATAAATTGTCAATGATTTTTACTGATGAATGATAAGTAGGATAACTTTTTGGCAGTTTCCCTCTTATTTTTTTTAGTGATAGAACTCCGTGCGGGATAGAACTCCGTGCGGGATAATGCTACGCATCGCTAGCGCGATCGCATCAATTTGGCTCTCCATCGCCCTGTTATTGGCTACTTCTGCCAATAAGAAAGCGATCAATTAGGTAAGGATATTACTTGTGAAATCTGGCTCTGGAAAGATGATCAGATTTACACATTAATTTTTGTACAACTTTTCTAGGCTGCATTCTGGACTATAAGTTGTAAATACCTGACCCCGCAGTGCTTGATGTCATAAATCACCTCTTACCTCTTTTCCCCATTCCTTTTTAGTTGACATACTCACTCCGTGGCGCTGACGCGACAACGCGGGATTCTTCTTTGAGCCTGTCGCCGACATGTTTTAGGAAATACATGTTTCAGGGAGGCTCCAGGCTCAACGTGGCGACCTGAACATGTGGCGAGGTGGCTCAACATGTGGCGAGGTGGCTCAACCGACAAATTGTCGATCGCGGTATGAGCTGAGGTGATATTTAAACCCTGTGTGGATAGCAATCCTATCTTCTGGATTAGGAGTGCGCTCATTATAGTCACGCGAGAGTTCTCTCTCACATTGAGAACAAGAATGCCATTCATGTCGGTGACAGGCTCAAATCAATACATGCATGAGTTATTTTCGGTAGGTTGTATTTCTACACCCTCTATTGGCACTATTTCATCTTCTATGTTGAAGCAGATATACCAACCGTCAGCTTCTCGAATGACTGTTCGGTGTCTTAACCTGTTTCATGTCGGCGACAGGCTCAAAACCTTGAGGTATTGCTCTGTTGTAGACGAGAGGTATGAGACCTATTT
>JAJEAQ010000232.1 GCA_022822685.1 Trichodesmium sp. jk18x7bins.61 | reverse complement strand
TGACAGGGATGATGGATTTAATTGAAACATCTCAACAATAGGACTTTAACCTATAAACTCTCTACAGTTGTGGCCTACCCAAGGGGGCTAAACCCGGTCATTCTCCGCTCCGAGAGCGGTTTCGACCTAACGAATCGCACTGCCTCCTGCCCACTTCAAAAAAGGTTTAACTAATGGATTTTTACTCACTAAAAAATACCTCTATAATCTCAGAAAAAAAACCATAGTATTATACTATATATCTTCTATCATTCTTCTGGCGTGGGCATCTTGCTCACACCCAGAATATAGGAGATGTAGATACAGCTCATCAATACAATGATCTTTCGGATATTTTTTATTTTGAAGTTCCTTGTATCAAGTAGATAGTGAATAGTAGGGTGGGCAAATATTAAGTGATCACGCCCGCCTCAATAAATTTCCCATTTTTTGCCCACGTCACATACAACTATTTCTCAGCCTTACCACCTCAAACTTTGTAGGAATATTGATTGAAATTGAGATTAAATTAGTTTTCGTGGAGCTTATATCTAAACTTAAGAAATACTATTATCAGTAGATAGACAAAATTAATTACACAAAATCAAAGCTAAAACCCTTATCTACTACTAATTCACTGTATAAATATTTCTGTCCAGGTACTTATAAATTAGAGAGAATTGGTACAAAAACTCAAAAGATAACTTTTGCTGGAAGCGAGAAGATTTTCATTCCCTGGCCAAATCAAACATTAAATATTTGGTTTGTATAGCAACAGCCAGAGCAGTTAGGACATAGAATAGCATCTTATATAGTGCGATCGCGTTTCATGTGCGTAGCAAAGCTCGCCGTCTCGGAATCGCCGAATTATGGACAAACCCTATAGTTAGGCTCCCCTATGCATGCCTCTTGCCTCTTGCTTCTTGTCTTTCAAGCCATATTTTTGCCCTCATCAAAAAAAACTTACTGCTATACATAGCCTCCTATTAAAATCCATTCCCTATTAAAATAAAGGGTGCCCAATAATAGGGATGACTATACTGACTATTAATCATAGAAAGTTGTGCTTTTCTTACTGCCTCTGCTTTGCTAGCTTCATTCTTTGAAGCAACATAAAAATCATTCATAAATTCTTGAGTACCTTTATCATCCACTCGCCATAAAGTAGCCAAACTTGCTGCTGCACCAAATGCCTGTATTTGATAACCAAAATCGAGTATTTCTTCGTCATTTCCTAAATTTTTTTCCTACGGCAGTTTGACAAGCACTCAATACGACTAATTCTACATCCTCTAAATTCAAATCTTCTACCTCTCGTAAAGTAGCGCGATCGCCATCTTCAAATAATATAGAAGAGTCTTCAGGTTTACCTGTTAAAAAAACCGAATGAGTAGCAAAATGCAAAATATTATGACTACTTGCTTTTGATGCCATAGCTTTTTTTTGGTAAAAGCATTACCTAATAGTTTACTCCTTTCATGAAATATCTTTTCTATCTGATTTAACTCTACTCCAGAAAAGGGCAATGCTTCAAATTCAAAATCTTGTCTACCAGCCTGAAAATTATAACTTCCTTCAGGTGCATAAATGATAGTTTGAATTTGACTCAGTTTTAAGTGAGTTTCCATAGGTTTAATCAACCAATTATAGATTTTTAGCCAGGCTTGCATAGCTCCTTGGTCAGATTTATTATTACTTTCTTGAGATAATAGTTTAGCTTGATTCTTATTAAAGTTTCACTTGGAATTGAGCGATCGCTAGATTAACTTCGTTCTGCTTGACTGTAACAGTGGGATGATATGGAGGAGAATTTGCAGTCACTAATATTAATTCCAAACGCTCTTCTAAAACTAACAGATATAGGATTGC
Organism: Trichodesmium sp. jk18x7bins.61; assembly: GCA_022822685.1. GTDB lineage: Bacteria > Cyanobacteriota > Cyanobacteriia > Cyanobacteriales > Microcoleaceae > JAJEAQ01. The sequence continues at coordinate 1,180 of JAJEAQ010000232.1, read as the reverse complement.
AGCATGATTCTGTTTATGTTCTTTTAGTTCAGATTGTAGCCAAATTGCTAGATCTGAATTGAACTTTTCACTCCTAGTATCTTTCTCTAGTTGTGAACTGAGATTTTTTTACCTCTTGACTATCTAGAAATTGCTGAATTTTGGCGACTTTTTTCTAAGCTACCTTGATTTTGACTATGACTTTGGCTGGCTTCATCTATGAGTTGAGTATACTTTTCCCAAAACAGTTGTTCCGACTCTAGCAGTAGTACTTCGTTATATTCATTCCCCTCAGTTTCCCAGCTTCCCACATATCCAAATATTTCTTGCACTTTCAGTAAGTCTAAAATTTGATGTGCTTCTAAGCTGGGTTTTTTTGTAACAATAAATCAGTTAAACTCCGATATATTTCAGCAACACTTTTTACATATAACTCTTGCTGATCTACTGGTATAACTTTTAAATCTTCCAGAATATTTTCAGTTATATTCACTGATTGTTTATAGAAAATTATTGCCAATTCAAGCTGATTTTTTTTGCAAATAATTTACCTAGATTAGCCTGGGTAATTCTCTCTCTCCTGATTCCCAATTTGTCGATCTAGGATTAAAGCATGAGTCAAGTATTTGAGGGATTCTGAGTGTTTATCTGACTCTCGGTGAACTATACTAATATTATAAATGGTAACTGCTTGACCTTCTTGAGCGCCTATTCCTTCTTGAATAGCTAATGCTTCTTGATGATGTTTTAATGCTTGAGAATATTTCCCTTGTTCTTGATAAATTACACCTATATACTTCAGAGTTTGAGCTATGGCAACATTGTCTTGATTTTCCTGATGAATGACCAAAGCTCGTTGATAATATTCTAGAGCTTTAGGAAAATCTTTTAAGTGGCGATAAATTGCTCCAATTTTATTCAAAATCAGACCGGCTTCTGAAGGATTTTTCTTTAAAGCCTGCTGATAAAAATCAATGGCTTGCCCATACCGACCTAATTGGGAATAGACTAAGCCAATATTACTTAAAATAACACCTACATTTTCACTATTTTTTTTCGGTTGAGCATTTTCTAAAGCTTCTTGATAAAATTCTAAAGCTTCGAGATATTTACCTTGAGTATCATAAACAACAGTAATTTGATTCAACGTACGACTAATACCTGGGCGATCGCTCTGCTGATTATAAATTTCCAGCACTTG
>JAJEAQ010000769.1 GCA_022822685.1 Trichodesmium sp. jk18x7bins.61 | reverse complement strand
CACTCCACAGCCACTGTCATCATTATGAACACATGAGCAGAGTGAGAACTCAGACTAACTAGGAGCCGAGATGAGGCGAAAGTCTCACGTCCGGTTCTGAAGTAGAGGCGCCTCGAATAATATCGAGCGTCGACTATAACTAATGAAAATTTCATCTGAAATAGATTGTTAATCTAGCTCCTATACAAAAACTGTTCAGGTTATTTTGACTAGATAAATTTTTGCCAACTTCACTCTGGCTTGATAACTGAGGTGCGGGAGCAAGATGTTCCCACTGGCCAACATTTGATATAGTCCAAAACAGGACATAGTCAAATATGTAAATATTTTTCAATAAGTATCTTAGTATACCTATTCAAAGGAAAATCAAAAGCAGCTTGAGGAGTAACCCACTCCCACTGGACAATTTCTGCATTTGGTGTGATCTCTTCTCGACCTGATATGGCCCAATAGTTAACCATCACAAAATGAGCTTCTTTGTGAAATTGAGGATCGAGTATTGCCTCATGCAACATTGCAAAGCTAATATCAGTTAATTTTAGCCCTACTTCCTCAATAAATTCTCTTGCCAAAGCAACCTCTAAGGATTCCCTCCATTCCACTTTTCCCCCAGGTACTCCCCATGTACCTTTCCATTTTGTAGTCTCAACAATTAATATTCGGCCTGAAGGCCCTTTAACTAAAGCACCAACTGTTACAAGTGGAAAATGACGTTGAACTGCTAAGTTTTTCATCAAAAAGATTCCCTAGATAATGCCGCTATAAAATTTTAGCCACGAAAGGAAAGCAGCTAGCATATAACTGTTTTTATCAGTTAACATCACTATGATGATTAAGAGAATATATATCACCTATTAACTCCCTAATCATTAACTTTTTTGACTAGGGGACGCAGTATTCAGATACCCTAGAATCATCTGGGATTATCATAATTATTATTTATACTAAATTATTATTTATACTAAGGATCAACCATGCGACTATCTCAAATGTTATTAGTCACTCTGCGAGATGATCCCGCAGAAGCAGAGATTCCTAGCCACAAACTCCTGATTCGTGCTGGTTATATCCGTCGTATTGGCAGTGGTATCTATGGATATCTTCCCTTAATGTTACGGGTACTCAACAAAATCTCCAAAATTGTCCGCGAAGAAATGGATGCTACTGGTGCTCAAGAATGTTTATTGCCTCAACTGCAACCGGCTGACTTGTGGCGAGAATCTGGTCGCTGGGATACTTACACTAAAGCAGAGGGTATTATGTTTTCTCTGATTGACCGTCAAAACCGAGAATTAGGATTAGGCCCTACCCACGAAGAGGTGATAACTACTATTGCTAAAGATATGATTCGTTCCTATCGGCAACTACCTCTACATCTCTATCAACTGCAAACTAAATTTCGGGATGAAATTCGTCCCCGGTTTGGACTAATGCGGGGTCGGGAATTTATTATGAAGGATGGTTATTCGTTTCATGCTGATCAGGAAAGTCTCAAGAAAACTTATCAGGATATGGATCGAGCTTATCGAAATATGTTGCGACGCAGTGGGCTACAATTCCGGGCTGTTGATGCTGATTCTGGGGCGATCGGTGGCTCTGGTTCCCAAGAATTTATGATTTTGGCTGATGCTGGTGAGGATGAGATTCTTTATACGGAAGATGGTAAGTATGCAGCAAATTTGGAGAAGGCTGTGTCTGTGCCTCCTGATGTGGTAGCTTCTCCCTTTGAGAGTTATGAAAAAGTTGAGACTCCAGGCACGGAGACTATTGCCAAGATGTGTCAGTTCCTCAAATGTTCTGCCACTAATGTGGTTAAAAATGTTTTGTACCAGGCGGTTTATGATAATGGAATGAATGTTTTGGTCTTGGTGAGTATTCGGGGAGACCAAGATGTTAATGATGTGAAGTTGCTCAATGAGTTGACTAAAGTGGCTGGAAACTACAAAGCAAAAGCTGTTTTGGCTTTGGGTGTGCCAGATGCAGAAGCACAAAAGAAATGGACAGCTAAGTCTTTACCTTTGGGTTATATTGCCCCAGATTTGCCTGATGATTATATTGCTTCTAGCAAAGATGTAAGTCCCAAATTTTGGCGCATGGTAGACCAAACAGCGGTAGATTTAACAAATTTTGCTACAGGTAGTAATGAATCTGGTTATCACGTTGTCGGGGCAAATTGGGGCCAGGAATTAAAATTGCCCCAGTTGGTGGTAGATGTAAGAAAGGCTCAAAAAGGCGATCGCGCTGTCCACGATTCTGAGCAAACTCTACAAAGCGCTAGAGGTATTGAGGTGGGTCATATATTTCAACTAGGGACAAAATATTCTGAAGCTATGGGGGCAACTTATACAAATGAACAGGGTGAAGAAATTCCTCTATTTATGGGATGTTATGGTGTGGGAGTGTCTCGCTTGGCTCAAGCTGCGGTAGAGCAGTCTTTTGATCAAGATGGAATTATTTGGCCTGTGGCGATCGCTCCCTATCATGTGGTTATCTCTATTCCTAATATCAAAGATGCTCAACAAATAGAGGTAGGAGAAAACCTGTACAAGGAATTAAATCAGGCTGGAATAGAGACTATTTTAGATGACCGAGATGAGCGGGCAGGTGTGAAATTCAAAGATGCTGATTTAATTGGTATTCCCTATCGGATAGTTACGGGGCGATCGCTCCAGTCTGGCCAAGTTGAACTTGTAGAAAGAGCTACTCATAACTCTCAGGAAATTCCTATTGATGAGGTGTTATTTACCTTAAAAGACTTAATTGAAAAAGCATTAAAATGACTTCTTGACGCTTTTAAACAACAACCTTAATTTTTCTGTTATTAACCATTGCTGTTTTTTTAGTAATAAGTTTCAGCAGTGGTTTTCAGAGTGCGACCCGTTTCTAGCAGGAACCCCTAGCAACTAGGGGTGTATGGCTAGAGTCCAGTCTCTGTAACCCATACAGAGCGGATAACTGAGCTCAGAATGTGGGTGAAGCTACAAAGCTAGTCCCACCCGCCAGAGAAAGCGTGAATCCCGCTCTGGCCACAGTTCGGGAACCATACCCAGAACCCAGAGTGAAGCAGGCAACAGGACTCAATCAGAGCTAAAGCGTATAGGCGCACTGGAGTTAATGGGGAGTTGAGATCGGAGAGATTACCAAACCTTCTGAAAAAGTGTCCTATAACAATGAGTCAATGGGAAAACAA
>JAJEAQ010000526.1 GCA_022822685.1 Trichodesmium sp. jk18x7bins.61 | reverse complement strand
GGTATTGGGGCTGGCTTGGGAATAACTCAGACTATTGATAGCCCTACATTTACTCTGATTAATGAATATACTGAAGGTGAAATTCCTCTGTATCATTTTGATTTATATCGTTTAGAAAGCTCAGAAATTGAAGCTTTGAATTTAGATATTTATTGGGAAAGTTTTGAGATACCTTTGGGTATTGTCGCAATTGAGTGGGCTGAAAAGTTAGTTGAGCAACCATCTAGTTTTCTACAGGTTTGTTTGAGTTTTTCAGAAGCAGGCGGTCGGGAAATTAAGTTAATTTCTGTTGGTAATATTGGTCTTGATTTGGATAAATTCAACCCCTCCCTTTAATGCTAAAGGAGGGGTTTAGTAGACGCAACTTTCTATAAAGTATATGAAACCAACATGAATAAAGATTAAAGTCAAATATTTTTTCCGACAGAGTTAGCATCAGAATTGTTACTGCCTAATTCACCCCCAGCCTCAATCTGTTACCTGTTTCCTAAAACTACACTGATAACTTATCCAAATAAACAGATTTACTCCATCTGCTCATATCTATTCCAAGTCTCACGACAAACTACAATTGTTTTTGACGACGAATCAAAAGACAAACAACCCCTAATGCTAATAAACTGAAAGTTGCATTTGGTTCTGGCACTCTTTCAGAAGAATCTCCATTTCCTCCGTCTTCCCCTTCTTCATCAGGACGATAGTGAAACTCAAATCCATTGCTGGTATTTGCTGAAGCCACAACTGAGGTTCCATTTACCGAGCCACCACTAGCATTTAGTTCGGCCATAGGAGCTAACATTGTCGCCTCATGGTCAAAGGCGCTAATATTTACAGTTGTTGCTTCATAGTAGTTGACTATAGTATTTGGACTGTAATCAAGAGGATCTTCACAAACTGGTGCAGTAGGAATACCAAATTCTTCTGGCATACAACCTTCTTCACCATAATAAATAGTACCACCACTGATGTCTACGGTTTCACCATCAACATTTATTACTACCTGGGAGCCTTGTGGAACATCTATGTAGCGAGTTTTTCCTGAGCCTCCCCACTGTTCAGCAGTGACATTGAAAATATTGAGATAGGGGTCATCTCCTTTCAATACTAGGCTGTAACCATTATCAGTTACAGTACCAGTTGTACCTGCCGATATTTCAGTCAGATCAGAAGTAAGATTTAGTACTTGTTCATAGGCTTTATCAAGAACATTATCAAGGTTTTCCATCGGATCTCCAGAATATACCTGGTTCCCATTAACACCATCGATGGAAACACCTGAATCCAAATCACCGCCAATGTAAGCATTTCCATTCTCCATCGCCCAACTAGCACTGCCACTCAAGTCTCCACCTACAATCAAATCATGTCTTTCACCATTGGATTGGGAAAGATTGTAAAGTGAGTCTTCACAAATTTCCGTCCCAGAGGTACAAGTGCCTACAGAATAAGAGCCATCAACATTCATGTCACCACCAACAAGCAGGCGGCCTTCTGTATCTCCACCTTGGGTGTTTAAGTCACCGAAAACAAGGGCGCTAAAACCTTCATTGAGCAAGTAAGAAAGACCTTGATAGCTTGTTGCTTTAGCAACTCCAGGATTGACAAAGATGCTGGCTGCCGTAACTAGGGGCAAAGCCATAACAGGGGTAAAGATAGTTTTGATATTCATTTGATTTTTTTCTCTCAACTATCTTCAGGATAAGACCAAAGCCTAGTTCAAGACTTCCTCCTCTTAGGGGGTTTTACACCTCATCTGGTTGGGTTAATTGTGAGAATCTGAGGGTTAGTTGACATCTTCTCCGGCTGGAAGGTGCAGAGATTCTGAGGCCACTTAGTATTAAGTGGCCAAAAATTTGAGCGCTTGACCATGAACTTCGGAGTTAATTTCACCACGATTAAAAACAATTTGACCACCGACAATAGTGACAACAGGCCAACCAGTTAAATTCCATCCTTCAAATGGACTCCACCCACATTTTGTCATTAATTCTTCTCGCAAAACAGGTCGATAATTATCTAAATCTACTAATACTAAATCCGCATCAAAACCAGGAGCGATCGCGCCTTTTTTCGGAATCCCATAACCCTGAGCTACGGCAGTAGACATCCAATGAGAAACTTGAGCAATAGTACATTTTCCCTGAATAGCTTGCGTCAACATCAAAGGTAAAGAAGTCTCAACACCAGGCATTCCAGAAGGAGTATTTGGATAACCTTTAGCCTTTTCTGCTAAAGTGTGAGGTGCATGATCTGTCGCAATAAAATCAATTACTCCATCTAATAAAGCTTGCCATAAAATTTCATTATCACGAGCTGATTTTACCGGAGGATTCATCTGTGCTAAAGTGCCTATTTTTTCATAAGCACTCGTATTTAATAATAAATGTTGAGGCGTAACTTCAGCAGTTATCCAACTTGGCTTATCCAGGCGCAATAATTCAGCTTCATCTCCAGTAGAGGTATGTAAAATATGCAGCCGTCGCTGATACTTTTTCGATAATTTCAAAGCCATTTTAGTTGCTAATAACGCAACTTCATTATTTTGAATTTGTGAATGAATAGCAGGGTCAGTAATACCAGCAAATTCTTGTTTTCTTTGATCGATACAAGCTTGATTTTCAGCATGAACAGCAATTAACCGTTTTCCTTTAGCAAAAATTGGCTCTAATTTTTCCTCTGTATCAACTAACAAAGGTCCGTGCATTGAACCCATAAAAATTTTAATACCGGGGGTAGGATTAGCAGTTAATAAATCTGGTAAGTTCTCCGCTGTTGCACCAATAAAAAAACCATAATTGACTAAACATTTTTGTGCAGCTCGTTTTAACTTATCATCTAATGCTGCTTGAGTTGTGGTCAAAGGGTGAGTATTGGGCATTTCTAGGAAAGAAGTAACACCTCCTCTAACACAAGCTTTGCTTGCTGTTAAAAGGTCTTCTTTATGTTCGAGCCCTGGTTCCCGAAAATGTACTTGGGGGTCGATGATTCCAGGTAATAGAGTTAAGCCTTCAGCATTAATTTCGTGAGCTTCAGAAGATGAAATTTTTGGGGCGACTTGAATAATTTCTTGACCTTGAGTTTGTACATCACCAAATAAAAATTGCCCATCAGGTAAGAGGATACGGGCGCGACGAATCAACAAAGAGGTAGAGGACATATTTTCTGGTTTTTTGTTAAAAAGTTATCATTGCGAGGGAGATGCTTCACAGTTAAACTCTAGCGTAGAATATGGAGACTCCCAAAGCAACTTGACTACTAAGCTTATGACTACTTTTTATACTCAATCCGCTTCTGGTCTATGTACTTTTTTTCAAATCCACCTCTATTCCTTCTGCCTTACCCCTTGTCATCAACCTCTTAGTCACAATGGAGTGGATCTAATGCTAAAAATTGGTGTGCCGAATGTGAGTTATCATTAAAGCTAGTTTTGTTAGAGTCGACGCCCGATATCATTCGGGGCGCCTCGACTTCAGAACCGGACGTGAGATTTTCACCTCATCCGGCTCCTGATTAGTCTAGGATTTCTCCCGGATCATGTGTTCATAATGATGACATTGGCTGTGGAGTGCCTCAAGGTTCCCCGGCTTCCAATTGTTATGGTTGCCATCCTTATGGTGTAGTTCTACCTTATCTCTAGGCATAAACC
>JAJEAQ010000635.1 GCA_022822685.1 Trichodesmium sp. jk18x7bins.61 | reverse complement strand
AGTATTGGGTGATTTGGTGCATAGGGTAGAAGCTATTTATGCTGTGGATATAATTACTGATGGTGATTTTTTACAAGTGCATTCTGATTTTGAGGGAGATAGGGAGTTGATGGCAAAAGTGCAGGTGATGAATTTATATGATGCTAGTGAGAAAATAGCCATCGGAGATTCGGTGACAGATTTGAATATGGGTTTACAGGCATCGTTGGTTTTTGCTCGCGATCGCCAGGCTAAATATTTAGATGAAAGACAAAAGCCTTACATTTATTGGCATGATTTTTTTGATGTGCGTCAACATTTAGCTCATCTTTGGGCTTGCAGCTCTTCTGAGGAAAAGGATTAGACTGAGAAAAGGTATATCTAATACTAGATTTGGCGATCGCTAGTGCCACTAGAAATTCGTCAAAAGTTCAAAGTATTGATTGGTAAGGTTTTCAGTATTTTGTTATTGGTAGATTATTTTCGTCGTGCTGCACTAGATATCTTGATTACAGGGGGAAGACAGAAAGTGGCACGAACTATCTATCGGAAAAAGGATTAGAGGAAATTTAGTATCAAGTGAGCAATTTGGGCGAAATTGATGATTTTTCGATATTAAGTTAATATCCAGCCGTCCTACTAATTACTATCTACTATAAACTATTTTTTCAAATTGGTATAGCATTTCTCAAAGAATGTGAGATACATTTTTATTTCACTCCGACTCCCAACTCCCAACTCCCATCCACCTCATTAATACGAGAACTGCTGTAGTATAAATTCCGGTTAAAACTTACGCTCAATTCTCAAAGGTTGACCAGGAGCCAGTTTTTTAATCTCAGTTGTTAAATCATGCCAAAGCTGCAATTGATTAATTTGAAAAGTTCGACTCATAACAACATAAATAGAAGTTTGGTCACAGCCAATACCCGCACTAATTACATCCAACCAAGATTTAGCAAAAAGCTCATCTGTAATATACCACATCCCATCTTCATACTTAAAGTGGCGAGAGAAATAGAAAGGTGCATCTTCTTTACCAGTAATTAGTATTTTTTGTAATGTTTTCCGAATTAAGTTCGGGAAAAAACGTCCAAAAGTCAGCATGACTAATCTCATAATTATTAGTTTTAGGGGTGACATTTGAGTTTGTTTCGCCCAACCCATATTGCCAGAAATAATCAACTCATCCTGATATATTTTCACATCATAATCACCGCTTAAATGACTGACTGCATTTAAAGTTTTCCTGCCTTTTTTCACTTGCAATGATAAATGAGTATCAGAAGCAATTAGTTTTTGGCCACGAAATAGTTTAAAAACACCCCCTTTATTCATGCTCACATATAATTCTGTCCCTGGTCGTCGTTTGATCAAAATTTCAGCTTCTTTTAAGCAAATACTAGCAACATCACGAGACACTGAAGTAGGTCTTTCTGTGACAAAATCCCGCCATGCTAAGAAATAATTCCAGGTATGATGACCAATAATATGATCATCAGTATAACAAGGAGCCAGACCATTTTTTAAGCCTACCAAAAATTGGTCATTAATAAAAAAAGCAGAAGGCAACCATTTACCAACTAATTCAAATCCATGAGGAAAAAAATTATAAGTATTACGACTAGCATATTCTCCACCAAAGGAACCGTCAGGATGAATAAACTGAGTTGTTAATTCTACCGCCTTAGTAATAGCATCTTTTAATTTTTCACTAGGATTTAATTCATAAACTCTGGCTAAACAAGATATTGTTAAAGTATGATAACCAGGGTCAAAACCTGAATATTCTGTAAACCATCCTTCTTGACTTTGCCAACTTAATAATCTCTCTAAACGAGCTGTCTTAGGTGTGTCCCATTTGTAAGTTTCTAATAATAGATTTAATAATGCCAAACATAAAACTATTAATGCTTCGTGGTTAGCCAATTTACCACTTTCATAATGATTGATTAACCAATCGGCTCTTTTTTCAAAAAAACTGAGTATTTTGTAGTTATTTAATCCCAATATTTGATAACTTTCAATACCAGCTAATAAAGAAAAGGCTGTAGCTCCACTAGCTCGTTCAAAGGGGAAATAATCATCACAAGAACCATCAGCATGAGCAGTACGAACAGCATAGAAAATTCCAGCTTCTACCCATTTGTATATCATTTCCTGGAGATAGTATGGATTATTAGGAATATCTAAACTATAGGCTAGGGCTAAAGGTAATACAAATTCTTGAGCCATGCCACTAGGAAAGTCGATAATTTTATAATGCCAAAAATTACGATCAAAACAACCGTATGTAGGGCTATGAGGATTGCGGTCTAGCAGTGTCAAAATTTTAGGAATTTGCGCAAGTGCTTCTTTGGCAAATAAATCTCTCATCTGAGTTGTTTCAGTTCCAGTTATGGGGTTTTGAATAGGAGATGAATTAGATTCTACATCTGATAAATCAGTTTGATTAATTGTTGGTGGATTGTTTTTTTGCATATCTAGAATTTACCACGCTTCCCTCACTTTACCCTGCATTCCAAAGTCAAGAAAGAAACTATAGGGAAAACCACGGGTGAGGCCAAAATAAAATAATTATAATCATAATATGTCAATCTTCCTTTCTAACTTTTTCTCTAGATATTTTCTTTAAGTCTCCCACTAAATTCAGAATTAGTAGTCCTCAATGAAAGAGGGGAGAAATCCCCTTTTGAATTGACTTGTCTTTATTTCATCTAGATGATTATTAGGTTCTTAGAATCTCCTTGTCTATGTCTAATGGCAGGCTTACGCCTTTCATGTCGGGGAGTGCGGAGAGTGTTTCATGCTGGAGAGAGCCGAAAATAGGGTGGAGAGGATATCAACAGATTCCTTCTTACTTCTTACTAAAATCTTGCCTCCGCATTCGCACTTGAATTTCTTCCATAATTCTGCGATTTGCTGCCATTAAATCTGCGATTAAACCTAAGAGCCATAACTGAAATCCAACCAAGATTAAAATTGTCGCTAAAATCAAGGTAGGTACTCTAGTTTTTTCATATCCACTAAAAAAGAAAAATAACCAACGGATACCAGAAATTCCCCCCAGACTAAAGGGTACACTGCCTAAGAGCAGGAAAAAACGTAGTGGTTTGTACAGCAAAAAAATTCTGAGGATGGTAAAGAGCGATCGCAAAACATAAGAAGGAGTACTTCTAACCAATCTGGAAGGCCGTAATACATTGTTAGTTCTAATGGGAACTGATGTAATTGCCATGCCTTTTTGCCCTGCTTGAATAATTGTTTCTAGGGTGTAAGTATAAGAGTTAAATACATTAAATTGTATGGCAGCTTCCCGGCTAAAAGCACGAAACCCACTAGGTGCATCTGGAATATTTGTATTGCTAGCTATTCTAACTACCCAACTTCCTAATTTTTGCAGTAATTTTTTCCCATAAGAAAACTGTCTAATTTGCCAAATAGGTCGTTCCCCAACAACAATTTCTGCTTGGCCACAAATAATTGGTTGAATTAAATAGGGAATATCATCAGCACAATATTGATGATCAGCATCAGTATTCACAATAATATCTGCTCCAGCTTTTAAACTAGCTTCTAAACCTGCCATAAATGCTTTTGCTAAACCTTGGTTAGTGGGGAAACTCACAATATGGTCTACACCATATTTTTTAGCAATATCAACTGTTCCATCTTGACTGCCATCGTTGATAATTAGCCATTCTATAATGTCTACTCCTGGTAATTTTCTAGGCAAAGCAGAAAGAGTAACTCCTAAAGATTCTTCTTCGTTATAGCAAGGTATTTGAATCACTAATTTTATCATCTGATGTTGATTTTTCCTATTCTAGGCCTCCAGTAATATTACTAAAGTTATAGCATAAGTAAGTCAAAAACAAGAGGAACAATTACCATCCATAATCCTGCTAATCTTCAACACCATAAAATATAGTGATTTTGAAATAGAGTATCATTAATTTGATCTTGAGAGACTGTTTGTCAAACTGAGATTAAATTCTTGCGTAGGGTGGATTAGGGGTCCATATCTCCTCGTAATCACTATAATTTTACTTATCCGCCGTAACCCACCAGAATTCAACACTCTAGCTATCTTAATATTTACTTTACAAACAGTCTCTGAGAGGTGAAGTTTATCTATTAATAACCTGCTTGAATTTTTGGCTTTAGGTTGCCAGAAGGAAGAATAATACCAAATCCGGTTATAAAAGTGGGCTTGTCCAATATATGCAAAGGCTGTAACTTTTTCAAACACCCTCTTATAGCATTTTCAAAATATATTGCTACAGAGTTGATTTTGGTATGATTGGGTCAGCGCTGAGTTGGGAGTGGTGGGTTGGGATTTTACTGTAACTATCTTTTTTTAATTTGGTATTACTAAGACGGATTTAGAATAACTAAGCAAAGTTGGTCTCTTTCTTCTGAGGAAGAAAATTTGAGGAATGACCCAAAAACGTTATATATAGTGTTGAAAACTAAAAAATGCCTAAGTCCTGTTTTGTTAAATTTTTCAGCTTTAAATTCTAGTTGGGCGGAAATATACGAAAATATGTTGAGAGCAGGGGAAGTATATATTATGAAGGTTAATTATGCGAAAAATGTGCTCACAGGTTCTTGATCAAGGTTTGAGATAGCAAGAACTATAGAGATGGCAATACAGGGATAGCGTCCTTGTGTCTTTCTCTGATTAATTGAATCAACTACAGGGGGCTTTCCTCTACAATCAGACAGCCAAAAACGCCAGAAATTAATCTCTGGATTGATAGTATTTTTCTATTAAAATAAACTGAAAAGCACAAGTATGACTAGAAGTTTTACTATTAGTCAGGAAGTTCTCAATTAACCTTTAATATTTAGTGTAGAAAAAATTTATGCTCAATGTTAGAATAGTTAATCTTAACTGAAACTCTGTGAACTCAGACAAAAATTGCACCATGATTTTATGCTATTTTTTACGAAAAACTAGGCAATTAAAATATAATAACTAGATTCTAATCTGGGCATTTTTTGCAGAATTTAATGCTCGGTCGTTTCAATTAATTGAAAGTTTTCTATCAGGGTAAGTATTAGTTTCAAACAGAGAGATAATATCTCTATTATACCAATTACTAAAAACTTTGATGTACGAGTATTTTTTATTTCCAAATACTATATATAGTCGCCAATCCCAGAACTTTGGTTATTTGGTAATTTTTCCGCTTATTTTTTGCCCCTAGCAAGCATAGCATTCTTTTGGATAATTGGTATTAGACCAAGTTAATTGAGTCTATAAAAGAAACTATGAGGAAAAATTTATGAATCAACAAAATATCGAATATATCGGTATGATTTAATATTTATTGGTAGGCCATAGTTGGAATGAAAATAAAATCTTACAAGCTAATCAAAATTTAGTAGATGGTGGATTAGTTCAAGTAATGAAACAAGTAGCAAAAATGAATGGAAAAATGGGTAAATTGAATACCCAATGGTTGAAAAATTTTGCAACAATTTTGGATACAAACTTAGGAAAGATTTCTGTTTCGGTGTTCAGGAAATATATCTGAATTTCCTAATGCAAATTTTGCAAGTAATATCAAATAATGATGAAAAACCGGAAGCTGTATATTCACTATTGGAATATAATCAGGATAAGCTTAATGAAGATTTAGTAACAGTGTTACGAGCTTGTCCATAAGAAGGCCTACCGAAAATGGAGCCACAGTTAGCAGAGAGTATTGCTCTAGATATTATTAATTTCAGTAACCTCATTCTACAATTGCCTTTGGGTAATCAAAGTAATAGTGTAGAGTTAGCGATCGCAGGTTATGAAAGTAGTCTACAAGTTTTACCACGTCAACAGTTTCCCCAAATCTGGGCAACTATCCAAAATAATTTAGGCTCTGGTTATCACAAACGCAGACTGGGAAGTTTAGAAGAAAATATAGAATTAGCGATCGCTTGCTACCATCAAGCTCTTCAAATTCGTACTCCTTCTGCATTGCCTCAAGAGTGGGCAAGTTCTCTCAATAATCTTGGTAATGCCTATCAACAACGCATTACCGGAGAACGAAAAGAGAATTTAGAGAATGCTATTAATTGTTATCAGAAGGCTTTAAAGGTTAGGAGTCTAGAAAATTGGCCTCAAGAGTGGGCAAGTACCCAAAATAATCTTGGTAATGCTTACCATGATCGTATTATGGGAGGAGACCAAAAAAAAATATGGAAGAGGCGATTACTTGCTACAATCTCCCTCTCAAAGTACGGACTCGCGAGGAGTTTCCCTTAGATTGGGCAACTACTCAAAATAATCTTGGTAATGCTTATCTGGATAGGATTGCTGGAGATAAACAAGATAATCTGGAAAAGGCGATCGCTTATTTTGTCAACGCCAAAGAAGTATACACTAAGGAAAATTACCCATCCTACCGAGCAATCACTTCAAATAATTTAGGTCTTGCCTACTATGAAAGGATGAGAATCAATCACAAACAAAAGCAAGAAGTTGAGCAATAGTCTGATATAACTACAACAGTACATCATAATCAATTATGTAGGTTGGGTTAAGCTCTAGGGAAACCCAATCACAACCTATATAATGTTCATGTTGGGTTTTACTCTTCAACCCAACCTACAGAATCTCAAATATTGTCGGTTGGGTTAAGCTCTAGGGAAATCCAATCACAACCTACATAATAGACTTGTCGCTTTATAACAGAAAAAAAGGCAAAAAGCCTGACTCTGTAAAGCTTTTAGCTATGTCTGTGTAAAAAAAACGTGAAATGAATGCTCGGTCTATGTTTGAGCGATTTTGTTCATCTATTTAGCGACAACTCTAATGTTCATGTTGGGTTACCCTTGCGGGATCTTGCTACATTCTTCAACCCAACCTACCCAACCGACAATATTGTCGGTTGGGTTAAGCTTTAGAGAAATCCAATCACAACCTACATCATAATGTTCATGTTGGGTTACCCTTGCGGGATCTTGCTACATTCTTCAGCCTTCAACCCAACCTACCCAATCCAATTTTTTATTATTAGAAGCAAAACAGTAGTATTATTTTTTGAATTTAGTATAAACTACCTAAGATAATAATTCAACAGTACCCTTGTATCCATCAACCCGCACTTGTTGCCCATCTCGTAAACGACTTGTTACTCCTGAAATATTCATCACTGCTGGAATACCATACTCTCGTGCAATAATTGCCCCGTGGGATAACTGCCCCCCTACTTCAGCCACGATCGCTTTTGCTTTTAACAATAATGGTGCCCAACCTGCATCAGTGTAAGGCACAACAATAATCGGAACTTCGCCTTCAGTAATACTCTCCCCTAGATTTCGGCAAACCTTTACATAACCTTCAACACAACCTACACTCGCAGGTATACCTGACAAAATAGAAATATTTTCATCAGTAGAAGTAGTTTCCCGATTTTCTTGTGGTAATACATTGCCATAGACTATAATGGGAACTTGGCGATCGCTGTCTCTGTGCAACTGCTCCCTTTTTTCACTAATACTCTGTTTGACTAAGTGAGGCACAACTGTGTCGCTTTCTGTTGAATTTAGTTCTTCAGCGACAGAATAGCGATCGCCTGTAACTTATGACTTTTTATTTTTTTCTTTTTCCCATATCCACTGTTGAATCTCATCAAACTTAAAATAAAAAATATCACCCTTTTGCTCAAACACTTCTGCTTCTAATCCATAGTTTTCTATTGCTAAAAAACTCCATCGTAAATGAGCTAAAAGCTTTCCATAAACTTCAGCATTTTTACCTTTATTTCTGGTTCGTTTTTGACATTTTGCTAGTCGCAAACGCTGCCATAAATTTAAAGATTTTGCTGAAAAATTATCTTTTTTACTTGCATTTTTTTGAGCCATCGTCAGGAGCAAAGTATGAAAATTATCTGATTTTTATTGCCAAGTTTCTACAGCAAGATCTGTACCAACTGCACTTAAATAACCATCAGCTTTTAACCATTGCTGAAACTCAAATTGTAATAACTGATTTCTGTTAAATTCTGCTTCGAGTTCAGCATCCGATGTACTTGCCTGTCTTAATTTTTCTGCCAACTTTTGTAATTCTCGGATCGAAACAATCTCTGGAGCCGTATCAGTGGGCAGCCATTCTTCAGCAACTCGGAAGAGTGATCGCCTAATCGCCAATCCAATCGGACCAAAAATATTATAATCAGTAATCAGTTTTAACCATTCTTGAATTTGTTCAGTTTGCTCTAATAATTCTGATAAAGATTGAGATGGATTTTGTTCTAAACTTTGTAAAGCTGGGAGAAAATTTTGTTTATAATCTCGCTCAAATTCTCTATCTACTGACATTTCCCGTTTAATTAACCGCCATAAACCTGGCCAAGAAGGCAAAACTTTTCCTAATGGTGGTTTTTCCTTCCATCTTTTGCCCCCGTAATAAAAAACTCCAAACCCTGCTCTGGTAATCCCATCATTCTAAAAATTTCCCCTAACAAAGTGGCATTAAAGTAAGCATGAGAACCAAGTAAAGTAGCTGTTTGCGTAAAATATAGCTTGGTGACTTTTTCACCTAAAACAACTGTAAAAATTTATCCCCAAACCCCACAAGTTAAAGGACGATTTATCGACCAAGTTAAGGGATGAATCGCCCCTGGAATGACTTCTGCTGCAATAGTTCGCGTCCAAATTGGTCTGAGATTAGTAATCGGACGACTTTGCCAAATCCAGATTTTTTCTCCATCCCAACACCACTCGATATCTTGGGGTAAACCATGAAAAAATGCTTCTATAACTGCTGCTTGTTTTACCAATTCTTGAATAATTTCGATAGGCAAAATTTTCTGATTTTCTAATTGATTTAAAGGTTGATTGATCTTAATTTCTAAATGTAAGGGAGTTAACTTTCCACCTACTACTGTTTCTGCCCCTCCTGGTGATGCTTTAATAATTACTTTTGCACCACCATCTAAAGGATTACGAGTAAACATTACTCCTGTAACTTGACTAATAATATAAGGCTGAATTAATACAGCCATTTCAGCATCAGGAATTTGTCTTTGGCGACGATAAGTAACTGCTTCTGGCTGCCAATAAGATTGACGACGAGTATTAATTGCTGCTAATAATTCTGTGGGGTTTGTCACCGGATAAATACTTTGGTATTGACCAGCGGCAGAACTATTGTCCCTATCTTCCCCTACTGCTGAAGAGCGAACAATGAGGGGAAATTTTATAAATTTTGTGTGTAAATTTTCTAGAGTTTTTAAATTTTTGTGATTTGCTGCTAAAACAAAACCTCCAGGAATATTAAAACCTGCTTTTTTTTAGTAGAGCTAATTTGGTGGCTTTCTCACCGCATTTTTGGGCATCAAGTTTATGTTCGAGAGAAAAGAGAAGCTGTTTGTTTAGCGCGACCTGTTCAGGTCGCCGACAGGCTCAACGCTTGAGCCTGTCGCGCGACCTAAAAAAGCTCCGACTCTTGGAGGCAACTGGTCATCTGAAATGGGACAGTTCCCCTAGGGATTTTCACCCCGAGCCTACACGGAAAAGACTCTATGAGTCCGGTTACTCCTGTTCATGTAGCTTTAGCTAAAAGTAAGCAATGAAACAGTCCGAATGCAAACCCCGTTTGAGCCTGTCGCCGACATGTTTCGTCTGACGAAACATGTGGCGAGGTGGCTCAAAGTAGGCTCACCCACCAGGGATTAGGTGGAATGGAGCAAGAGGGAAAGAGATGGAAAGGTGAACATAGACTAAGTTACTGATTATTCATGTAGCTTTAGCTAAAACTGCGTTATCAACTAAACAGCCAAATTATCCCTGACAGGCTGATCCCAAAAGGTAAGGAGGTCGATACAGGATGTTTCTAGTTCATCAATATGTAGAAACAAAACCCTCACCGCAGA
>JAJEAQ010000746.1 GCA_022822685.1 Trichodesmium sp. jk18x7bins.61 | reverse complement strand
CTCAAAGATGAAATCTTAGCATCTTTAGAGCTGCTCAATTCATTGACACTCCTGGGCATGTTTTAGGCCGATCGTCACATGAAACGCTCCAAGACATGAAAGGCGTAGCCTGCCGTAGTTGCTCATCTGTGCTGTGGCCGAAGTGCTAATCATCTTTTTGTAACAGAACCTTACAATTTCTTAAATCTGAGTAACTAGGGTGATAATATTCCATAAAAAGATTCATATAACGTTCATATAAGGAATTTATGGCAGACGAACTAACAGGACAACCTCCGATTTTTGGTGGCAGTACAGGAGGCTTGTTGCTCAAGGCCGAAGTTGAAGAAAAATACGCTATTACCTGGAATAGCACAAAAGAACAGGTATTTGAAATGCCTACAGGCGGTGCAGCTATTATGCAGGAAGGTGATAACTTACTATATTTTGCCCGCAAAGAGCAGTGCCTGGCCCTTGGTACCCTACTTCGGACTAAATTTCAGCCCAAAATTGAAAATTACAAAATCTATCGGGTATTCCCTGATGGTTCCACAGAATACCTACATCCTAAGGATGGAGTCTTCCCTGAGAAGGTTAATGAAGGTCGGCCTTTTGTAGGTAAGATTGATCGGAATATTGGCAGTAACCCAGAACCAGCAACGATTAAGTTTACTGGTAAAAAACCTTATGACTCATAGTCAGGAACTTATCCCAATAGGGTTACAAGTACCCTATTCTTGCTTTGTCCTAAGAATTAAAGGCTCTTATAACTGATTTATAAAGTAAATATTAAGAAACTGAGTGCCTTGTCAGACAAAGGTTTTAGGATTTATAGGTGAGTAGAGCCTAAATTTATGAAAGCTTTGTCAGCTCAGTTTATGAATCAGCTGTGACAACCTGAGTAATCTTGGCTTTTATAGGGATAGGTTATAAGTTAAGTGTTAAAATTCCTACCTTGGGATGATAATTGTGGTGAGGCAAATATTACTTTAGAAATGGGCGGCGAGGGATAAAAAATCCCCCCCTGGCCTGAGAATGTGATGGTGACTACTACCGCCACGGGGAAGTCAAAAGTCAAAAGTATTATTTGCTAAGGCTTTGAATAATTTCTCAATGGTGAGTTATTTCCGCCGTATTTCACTATAGGTATCGTTTTTCATCTTCAGCTAAAGGCTGATAATTGGGGCGCTTTAGCGCAACTACGAACAAAGATTTTGTGATAGGTAATACTAAATTATGGAATAACCTTGATGATATTCCCAGACTTCTCCCAATTTTCCCAACTAGCAAAACAAGGTAACTTTGTTCCTGTTTACCAAGAATGGGTAGCAGACATCGATACCCCTGTTTCAGCTTGGTATCGTGTTTGTGCCGGTCAACCTTACAGTTTTTTACTAGAATCAGTCGAAGGTGGGGAAAAAATCGGACGCTATAGTTTTTTGGGCTGTAACCCTCTGTGGACTATGGAAGCAAGAGCTGTTAAGGAAGCTACTTCTGGGCAGTATCATACTACCCAAGTTTATCGTGACGGCACAGTTAAAACTTTTGAGGGCGATCCATTTGATGCTCTAGATAATTGCCTGAAACCCTACCAGCCAGTAAAACTACCTCAACTACCTCCTGGTATTGGAGGATTATTTGGCTTCTGGGGTTATGAGTTGATTCAGTCGATTGAATCAAGTGTCTCTATTTACCCTGCTACTGAAAATGATTTGCCTGATGGTTTGTGGATGCAGGTAGATAATTTGCTGGTTTTTGACCAGGTGAAACGGAAAGTTTGGCTGATCGCTTATGCTGACTTAAGCTCTGGGGATGTTAATTTAGAAACAGCTTATCAACAAGCTAGCGATCGCGTTTCTAACTTAGTCAAAAAATTGCAATCTCCTCTACGACGACAAGATACTTTATTAGAGTGGGAACCGCCTGGAGGAAAAGACAAAGAGATTGCATACTCATACACCAGTAATACAACTCGCGCAGAATTTGGCGCTAATGTCGAGAAAGCTAAGGAATATATTAAAGCGGGTGACATTTTTCAAGTAGTTATCTCCCAACAACTTTCGGCTGAGTATACAGGAGAGCCATTTGCTCTGTACCGTTCCCTCCGGTTAATTAATCCTTCTCCATACATGGCTTATTTTAATTTTGGTGATTGGCAAATCATCGGTTCGAGTCCAGAAGTTATGGTGAAAGCAGAAAATACACCTGATGGTAAACGCCTTGCGACTGTGAGACCGATCGCAGGTACTCGTCGCCGTGGCCAAACCTACGCGGAAGATAATGCTTTGGCGGAGGAGTTGTTGCAAGATCCGAAGGAAAGAGCTGAACATGTGATGTTAATTGATTTAGGTCGTAATGATTTGGGGCGAGTTTGCCGAGTGGGAACGGTAAAGGTTGATGAGTTGATGGTGATTGAACGCTATTCCCATGTGATGCACATTGTGAGTAATGTGGTAGGAGAGTTGGCAGACGAGCAAACGGCTTGGGATTTATTAAAAGCTTGTTTTCCTGCGGGAACTGTGAGCGGTGCGCCGAAAATTCGGGCGATGCAAATTATTAATGAATTGGAATCTTGTCGGCGGGGTGTTTATTCTGGGGTTTATGGATCTTATGATTTTGAAGGGCAGTTGAATAGTGCGATCGCTATTAGAACTATGGTTGTTAAGCTGAAAAATGATGGTAAATATCAGGTTACTGTGCAAGCAGGAGCAGGTTTGGTAGCGGATTCTGTGCCAGAAAACGAGTATGAGGAAACTATCAATAAAGCTAGAGGCTTGTTCGAGGCAATTCACTGTTTGAAAAATAATTAAGTGATTGTAGTAGTACATGCTTAGATTTGAAGAATTAGTTATAACAAACCTCTATCCCTACAACTCCTGTTTTATCCCTCCCTCCCCCCCTTCTAAGGGGGGAACTAGATCATTTAGTCAAGACAACTAGAAAGCTTTATTTATAACTATTTAACCGGACATGATATAACCTGCTCTGTATAGGGAGAAATCTGGCCAAAATCACTACTTGTATAGCACTACCCCGATAAATTATTTCTTGGAAATCCTTGACTTATTCCTTCCTTTAAAATGGCACTTCTTCATCTAAATCAGACTCATATTCAAGAATATGGGATTGAGCAGGATTTTCCTCGATAGATTGAATTTTTTCAAAAATGGATGCTCTATAATCAGATCGTTTTTTCATTAGTTGCTCAATTTTGTACTTAGCTTTAATAGCCTCTCGATATTCTTTAGGAATTGGTTCTTTAGACAAATTAAAATCACTAGCTTTGACAATTGGTAGTCTAGAACCTAATTTTTCTATGGGAATTTTTGGTAATCTGAGGAGAAAATATTCTCGTATACGTTTAATCTTTTCGGCCCGATTTTCAATTTCTAATAATACGCCCGCAAATTGACTAGGATGATGTTCATAAATAGCAACCATAACCTCAATATCATCTAAAGGAATACCCAATTGTTTAGCTTTTGCTAGAAATTGATCTGGTATATGATTTGTGACTGGAGGATTCACAGCAGCAGATATTTCCGCTATAGCTTTTTTGATAGTTTCTTTAGCAGTTTCGGCAGTTTGATTATTTGCCTGATTAACATAATTTTTGTGAGCAATGTTTTGTAATTTTTCGGTAGCATCGGTTAATAATTGAATTGCTTTTTTAAGATGTTCATAATCCATTTTTTATCCTACTTAATGTTCTATATTTTGATTATTCGATAGGTTCTAGCTCTTGTGTGGATTGCCATCCAGGTTGCCAAAGAGATCGGTCTTTTAGTTGTTTAGCATTGAGCCAAAATCTCACCTTTGGATCGCATGATGCTACCATTTCAACAAATTCCCACTGACCTTGATTTTGGCGATTTACTACTTGGAAATGTCGCCATCCTCAAGTTTTTTTTGTGGCAGTCCATTTTGAACCAAGCAGATCAGGAAACTTTTGTTTTTTTGGCATTTTTAATCAGAAGACAACTCTAAAATAAGTCTAACCTCATTTCATTACTTTCATGAAAGCCAAGGTGAGAGTAGATAGGTTTGCCTAGGGGAGAAGTATTCAGAATAGCTCTAATACAACCAATAGATTTGAGGCAAGCGATCGCTTCTGCCATCAACTTTTTTACAATTCCTTGACGACGATAATCTGGTTCAACATAGATACCCCAAATATAGCCGTATTTTCGGTACTCAGGTTTGAGAATATGTGGATACAAACCAGTGAATATTTGAACTCACCTAACCTACTACTCTATTAGACTTGTCGCTTTATAACAGAAAAAAAGGCGAAAACCCTGACTCTATAAAGCTTATAGCTATTTTTTAAAAAAGCTGGAAATGAATGTTCAGTCTAGGTTTGAGCGATTTTGTTCATCTATTTAGCGACAACTCTATTATTGAACTTGGCAAAACAGGCTTTATCAGATAGTTGCTGCCGAGGGAGATCGATAAATTCTCATAAACAGGACTTACGCAAAAGCACTATATATAGTAATTTAAAACTATTG
>JAJEAQ010000123.1 GCA_022822685.1 Trichodesmium sp. jk18x7bins.61 | reverse complement strand
AATGACAAACTGAGTCGAAGGACAATGGAATGGAGTAATCCAGGAAATTGTTAAGAATCTAAGTCAAGGAATCTTTCGTGCCTAAAAGGCTTGAAGTGAGGCTTGAGCCGTATGATGGGAAAACTGTCACGTACGGTTCAAAGGGGAGGGGAAAGAAGTGATTCTCGTTGAGCCTGTCGCGCGACCTAAGAAAGCTCCGACTCTTGGAGCCAACCTGACCAGACTTACTGCTAGCATAGGCATGACATTTTATCCATTAGATGATTTAGAAGGAGATGAACTACTAAAAAATGCTAATGCAGCGATGTATTCTGCTCAACAGAAAGGAGGAAACAATTATCAATTTCATAAGTCAGAAACAATTATTGTTTCTCGAGAACAACTAGCCTTAGAAACTAATTTGCGTCTGGCCTTAAAACGCTCATAATTTGAAGTTTATTATCAACCAAAACTTAATCTCAAAACTGACAAAATTACTGGAGCAGAAGCCTTACTACGTTGGTATCATCCAGAAAGAGGTTTAGTTTCACCAGCAGAATTTATTCCCTTAGCAGAAGAAACAGGTTTAATTATCCACATAGGGGAATGGGTATTGCGTACTGCTTGTACTCAAACAAACATCTGGCAAAAAGCAGGTTTTTGGCCTCTACAAATAGCAGTGAACTTATCAAGACGTCAATTTACACAAAGAAATCTGCAAGAACGAATTATTAAAATTATACAAGAAACAGAATTAGAGCCTAATTGCCTAGAATTAGAAGTAACAGAAAGCTTAGTTATGCAAAATGAAAAAACTGCAGCTATAATTCTGAAGGCATTGCAAATGTTGGGAATTAAAATATCAATAGATGATTTTGGTACAGGATATTCATCATTAAGTTATTTGAAAGAATTGCCATTTGATGTCATTAAAATAGATCGTTGTTTTATTCGTAATATTATTCAAGATAGCAAGACAGAAGCGATTACAATAGCAATTATCCAAATGGCTCATAGTTTAAACTTAAAAGTAGTTGCTGAAGGAGTAGAAACCGAAGCCGAGTTAGACTTTCTTCGTAAATATAACTGTGATGAAATTCAAGGCTATTTATGCAGCCCACCATTGCCAGCGTCCAAGTTTGAAAAGTTATTAGAGTCAGGCAGACAGTAGGAAAAGTCAGCGTCACTACTAACCACTAAATATTCAATACACTTGTGGAAAACCACCAACCAAAACCTAAACCTAACCCAGAAACAATAGCCAAAATCAAAAAAGTATAAAAGCCATTCAAAAACTCGATCAATTTTTCTCCAGCCACCATTTGAGCAACTACCCCGGCGACAATACCAAGGATTAGCCATGAGCCAATAATCATATTAGGTCCAGCACTAGCCAAAGCAACTGCCACTCTTTTAGAGCGAGTAGAATCCCAAGCAGCAGACCAAGCCCCAACCCAAGCCCCCAAAACAAAGCCAAGCATACTGCCAACTCCACTACCAGTCTTAGATGCAATTACAGCATCAACTATTGTCCCAAACACAAATCCACCAGCAGCCCAAACAATTGAACCAACTATCACTAACAAGACATTCTCTGCCCCATTACCAGCCAAAAATCCAATCAAAGCAACTACCCCACCAATAGTCACAACAGCAGCAACAATTCTAGCCTTGGATTCTGTGCCAGCAATTGCCCCCAGACTACATCCTACTATAGCCCATGCTAAAGCAGTTATGATACCCCCTACATAATTTCCAGCTATCCAACCCGCCCCACCTCCAGCACCTAACAATGCGATCGCCCAACATCTCTGAGAGCCAGACTCCTCAATTGCCAAAACAGTCATCCCCATCCATGCTACACCCTCAACCACAGCCCAATTCCAGATAGGAGTCTTAGAAATGACCAGTACCCAAGCAGTCAGCCCATAAAAAAGGAAAGTACTAATCAAACTAGCCCAAGGAATACTAGAAGTTGTTGAATGTGGCTGATGAGTAGATGATGTATGAACAGTGAACTCCTGAGAATAATGATGAGGATGATGATTCTGTGGCCTTTTTGGAGCCTGAGCAGAAGGGGGAGGCTGAGGGGGAGGTGGATTACGGTGTGATGTCCCTTGTGTTTGGCTAGGAGTCTGTCGTGCTAGAGGAGCTTGCAATTGAGGATTACTCAAAAAATACCGCAAGTTGCGGTAAGCTTCATTAATCTCTTTCAGACGAACTTGAGCTTTTGCTTGTAGGCGAGTATTGTGGGCAAAACGATCTGGATGCCATACAAAAGCCAAATCTCGGTAAGCCTCTTTCACCTCATCTAGAGATGCACCAGGCTCAAGTTCTAGAATTTTGTAGTATTGATTTATGTCATCCACACTTAAGTTTCTCTTGAGACATTGGGAGCTGTTCTACTATTTTGGCCTTGGGCAAAAATCAAAACTAGCAGACTCTCATTTCCATTCTGACATGAGATGGAAGGTCAATGCTCCCACCTCTATTGCTTTAAGCTACAATAAATCATTGTCCCAAAGTACAAATGTTAAATGCCTCCTCACCCTCCTCTTGTTGTACTCATTGATGGCCATTCTCTGGCTTTTCGTTCCTACTACGCTTTTGCCAAAAGTCGTAGTGGAGGCTTGAAAACTTCTACTGGTATTCCTACAAGTGTCTGTTTTGGTTTCCTGAAGTCTTTGTTGCAAGTCATGGATAGCCAAAAGCCAGAATATTTAGCGATCGCCTTTGATTTGGGATTACCTACATTTCGCCATCAAGCTGATCATACCTATAAAGCTGAGCGACCAGAAACTCCTGAAGATTTGATTATTGATTTGGAGAATTTACAAGAGCTACTTACTGCTTTTAATCTACCTGTAATTACTGCTCCTGGTTATGAGGCTGATGATATCTTAGGGACTTTAGCACAAAAGGCTAGTGCTGCTGGCTTTATGGTGAAAATTCTTTCAGGAGACCAAGATTTATTTCAATTAATAGATATAGAAAAAGGTATTACTGTTTTACATTTAGCCCCTGGTAAAGGTAGCACTCCTCAAGAATTTGGTCCGGAAGAAGTTAAGGAAAAATTGGGGATTTTACCAACTCAGGTTGTTGACTATAAAGCTCTTTGTGGAGACAAGTCTGATCATATTCCTGGTGTTAAGGGTATTGGGGAAAAAACAGCAGTGAAGTTGCTGAATGAATATGGTTCTCTCGCCCAAATTTATGCTTTTTTAGATCAGATTCAAGGAGCAAATCAGAAAAAATTAGCAGAGGGAAAAGTTGCGGCAGAGCATTCTCAGTTCATGGCCAAAATTGAGCTAAATGTGCCGTTAGATATTGAAATAGAAGATTGTCAGGTAAAAAGATTTTTTCGCTCAGAAATTGAACCTGTTTTACAAAGATTAGAATTACAATATTTCTCAAATCAAATCCCTCATTTAGAAAACCAATTTAGTGGGCTAGCCGGGATTAAATCTTTGGCAGAAGAGCCTCGCGGGCAGCAAGAAGAAAAATTAGGCGATCGCTCAGTTATGCTAGAGGATGATGATTGGTTTTTCAGTCTAGAAGACACAAAAGTAGCTCAACAGGAAACTGGGACAAAATCAGAAATCAAACCTCAAATTATTGATACTCTGGAAAAGTTAACCGAGTTAGTAAGTACTTTAAAGAAAAAGCAGAATTATCAAACTCCTGTGGCTTGGGATACAGAAACTACATCTTTGGAGTCACGAGATGCTGATTTAGTTGGCATTGGTTGTTGTTGGGGAAAAAATCTAGAAGATGTTGCCTATATTCCCACCAACCATAAAACAGGAAAAAATCTAGATCAAGTAACAGTATTAGAGGCTTTAAAACCAATTTTAGAAAGTGCAGATTATCCCAAAGTATTTCAAAATGCCAAATTTGATAGATTAGTATTTCGTTGCCAAGGAATTAAACTCGCTGGAGTTGTTTTTGACACAATGTTGGCAAGTTATATATTAAATCCAGAAGCAAAACATAACTTGGAAGAAATAAATATTAGATACCTGAGAGAGGTAGGGATAAATTTACGTAGTTATGATGCTTTGGTCTCTAAAAATCAAACTATTGCTGAATTAGATATTATTAAAGTTGCTAACTATTGTGGTACTCAGGTGTTTGTGACATTTCTGCTCGTCGAAAAATTAAGAGCAGAATTAGAGAAAGCAGATCAAAATAAATCTGAAGACAAATCATTGCAAAAATTGTTATTAGATATAGAGCAGCCATTAGAATCTGTTTTAGCGGAAATGGAAGCTCAGGGAATTAAGATTGATATCGAGTACCTAAAAAAATTCTCACAACAATTGAAACAAGATTTAAAAGTTATTGAAAAAAGAGCCTATCAAACTGTAGAGAGTCTAATTTTACAGGAATATCTCCAAACTCAAATTAGGCAGATTGAACCTGATTTATTGACTAATCAACAAGAGTTAAAAAAATCAATATCTAGCCCTATATTAAAAGCATATATAACCAAATTACCAAAAGAGCAAAGACAAGACTTAGAAACGATTGAAAAACAAATCAATCAAACCGAAACCAGTGAATTTTTAAACCTAAATTCACCATCACAATTAAGTGAAATGCTCTTTAATATACTTAATCAGAATCAGAAAAAGTCTAGGAAGATTAAGACTGGTTACTCCACCGATGTAGTTGTTTTAGAAAGATTACAAGAAGAAACTCAGCATCACCCTATTATTGATGAAATATTAAATCACCGCAGTTTA
>JAJEAQ010000278.1 GCA_022822685.1 Trichodesmium sp. jk18x7bins.61 | reverse complement strand
CAGTTATCCGCCCTATATGGGTTATAGGAGCTGGACTCTAGCCATACGTCCCTAGTTGCTAGGGGTTCCTGCTAGAAACAGACTGCACTGTTTTACCAGTAATTGGAAATTACTTCTTGATCAAAACCAAATAAATATGATATTTATTTGGCCAAATGGCCTGTGCTAACGGCCTAAATTAAGATAAATATTAATTTTGAACAGAATCCCCCGCGGAGTCCCCACCTACATCAGAGATTATTAAGTGGGGTAAGTGGGAGTGACGATTAATGTGATATACTAGCATTTGGTACGGTAAAAGCCTATAGCTAGAGACAGGACCCTTTGTGATTAGTAGCCATTATCAGATTTTTTGTTGGTTATATTTTTTTTCTTGGGGTTAATTAAGCAAAAGTTCTGATGACCCCCTGAGAACGTCAGTTTGTCCCAAGCACTTGAATCTCCATCTCTAATTTTTGATTTAGATGGGGTGCGTTCAAATAAGCTTGCCAGAACCAAACAACATCTGTTATAGTATATAACTGTTACCTAGAGGAGAGGTGGCTGAGTGGTTGAAAGCGGCTCCCTGCTAAGGAGTTGTACGGGAAACCCCCGTACCGAGGGTTCGAATCCCTCCCTCTCCGTTGAACTTAATCCCCTGTGCAGTTCGCATATTCCATTTCTAAATAGGGAACATAATAAAAGATACATTGCATAAGTTAACTGCTTGCTTAGGAATGAGAAGTTAATTACTTACATAATTTAGGCAGACTGAGGCTTAAACTATTTAAGCTTTGCTATTGAAATTCTTGATTTGATTTGATCCTGATTCCTGAGCTAAAAACAACAGCAAGGTAGTTATTGAACATAATCCTCCACCCAGTCTCCATCTATAATCTTTAACAATTGGGAGAGAAGGCCGAAACTACCGTTGGCTTAGGACAATGTTTTCATTGCCTCTAAAAATTTTTGGGAAAGATAAGGTAGTATCCTGTCATTCTGACTAATATTTTTACCTTCTATAAATGTAACTAATAGATATGGCTTAAGATTTGGTAACTCAATATAAGCAAAATTATGACGTACCTGGGTATCTAAAATTCCCTTAGACCAGATCTGAGTATCTTGAGGTAGACTATCATCTAAAAAGCCTATTGCTTGGTCTTTGATTGTAGTTTTATAACCATCTTGACTAGGATTTTTCTTTAACAAGTTCATCATTTTCTGTGAAGCTTGAGGAGATACAGCAACTCCACCAACAATACTATGTAATAAGCGAGCTGTTCCATGAGTTGTCAGTATATTCCGATTTTCCATCAATAATCCTTGGAAAATTCTCTCTCCTCCATATGGGCCATCAGACCATGTTTTTTGATTAACATTAATGGATTTTAATTCAGGCCACTTAGGAGATAGAAAATAACGGTTGACAAAGTTACGTTGATATTTCCAGGTTTGAAAAGGTCCTGGTGATAATTCAGGTCCGCTAGTAGTTCCAGTTAAAATATCTACGACTAAACCAGTAGCATCATTGCTTGAATAAACCATCATATCTCGAATTGCTCTTTCTAGCTCTGTTGAAGTTTTGACCATTCCCTTCTCTAACCATTCATGTATAGCAATAAGATAAAATGAATGGACTATTCCTCCTGGATACATTGGTTTATCACCATGCTCGCTCCAACCTCATACTTTTTGTTGCCAAAACTCTGTAGAACTCTTAATACTTCCTACTCTTGGTGAATCATAGACTAACCAAGTTATAGCAGCGATTTGCTCAAAAGTTAATTCTGGAAATTCTAATTTGCTTGCCTCTATAATCTCTTTACCAAAAATATTTAATTGTTCATCTTTGATAAAAGAATGTCATATATAGTATTTTTAAATGATTCGTGAACAGTAAAAAGGCTGAAAGCTATACTGGGCAATATTTTGGGCGTTGGTAAATCAAGAGATGAAACTTGAGCAGGCTATCACTTCAAAAAGTGATCCAAATACTTAACCAGATTGGGTAAGGGCTGTTACCCGCACCAGACAATCATCTTTCAAATTACCAACGCCATATTTTTTTACATTAGAGAATGTTTGTAAAGCAAATATTAAGATAGCGAAAATGTTGAATTCTGGTGGCCGGCGGCGGACAACTAAAATTATTTATTTAAACCCCGCCCTTAAGGTAAACCTCGCCCGCCCCGGCGGGGTATTACAAGGAGATATCGACCCAATGGTCAACCCTACGCCAGAATTTAATCTCAGTTTTACAAACAATCTCTTAGATATCTCCAAAAACTAGATTTTAGCCTTGATTTTACAAGGGTTTTCACCTCATTTCTGGAGATGTCTATTCAAAATAAAAATGCTATAAAAACCGAATCTTGTCAATAACTCACTGTTTATTGTTTTGGTAATATAACCGGAGCAAAGTGACGATACTTTGAATCCTCTCCAACGCCCATCGGAGATTATAGTTGGGGATTCCGGTAGCATAGTTGTTGATTTCCATATCTACAGCACAAACCATATCTGATGATTTTTGCTTAACTTTAGCTATCTTGACTGGCATAGAGAGCTGACATTTATTTCGGTTTCCTATTTTAGAAGGCGAGACTGAAAGGAAAGCAAATGCATAAGTTTAGGAGCATCACATTCAGTGACTAATAATAAATTCTCTAATACTGTTGAGTATCAGTGCCAAGCTAGTATCAATATTTATGACTCTAATAAATGCGATCGCTTGGCAACTCAAGCAGCAACTGGACGACATTTACAAATCATACAGTCTCAGGAAGTATCTTCCCCTACAGCAGTTATGGTAAGATTCCTGGAAGATGACTATCCAGGATGGTTGGCAAATCAAGACTTTGACAAGATTCAACCAGCCCCTACTCCTTATCAACCTCACATTTTTGATGAAACTCAAATCAAAGATAAATTACCAGAAGTGATTGCTTTTGCTGAGCAGGCGATGAACACTCCTAACTATTATCTCTGGGGAGGTACAGTAAGGCCTAACTATGACTGCTCTGGTTTGATTCAAGCTGCTTTTGTTTCTAGTGGTATCTGGTTGCCTAGAGATGCTTATCAACAAGAAGCCTTTTGTCAAAAGCTTCCTGTTGATAAGCATCAATTAAAAAATCAACTCTTAACTGGAGATTTAGTGTTTTTTGGAACTGCTGAAAAAGCACACCATGTAGGATTATATTTGGGAGCAGGTCGTTATATTCATAGTTCTGGAAAAAATCAAGGCCGTAATGGTATTGGTATTGATGTGTTGTCAGAAATGGGAGATGAAGTTAGTCAAAAATACTATCAACAGTTTCGGAGTGCAGGAAGAGTAGTTACAAGTTATCAGCCAAAGGCTTTTGGAGTCAGTAGTTAGGAGTCATACTAAATTACAAGGGCAAGGCAAGAGGCAAGAGGCAAGAGGGTTATAGAGGACGCGGGAAAAAGTATATGCGTCATAATCAGATTTGGTATCAGGAGCTAGAAGTGAGAAAAATCCTAACTTTTTCGGTCGTCCTGCATAGTAATGGTGAGGAGTAAAACTTGGTATTCAGCTAAATCTTGATTCCGGCAAATATCCTTGAGTTTTGTGAGAATTGGGTTGTGAAAAAAATCATCGCCCCCAACCTCTACCATTAATACCACCACCACTTTTTCTACTTGAATAGACACTCAGTAACTAATACCAAATTTTTATGAAACTGCATATAATGAAAGCTTTAAAACCATTGCTCTACTTAAGCTGATTCTGTGCAGTTTCAGATTAAATTTGTATAAAGAGCTATACTCAACTTCATTCTATGAAAAAAATATTGTGCCACCTCAAACCTTATCTACGCTGGATGATTCTAGGAGGAACAGTATTTTTTCTGACCAAAACTTTGACAGAGCATTGGCAGCAAGTCCTAGAAGTTCGTATTAGTGGCTTGGGAGGAGTTTGTCTAGCGATCGCTTTTTTTGTCACAACTCTGGCTCATTTATGGTCAGGATGGGTTTGGTTTTGGATTATTAAAGAGTTTAATCAAGTAGTTAATTGGCGGTGGACTATTAGAGTTTATCTGCTCACAAATATTGCTAAGTATTTACCAGGAAATATTTGGCATTTCTATGGCCGTATTTATGCAATAAAACAAGCAGGAGTACCAATCGAAATTGCCACTTTAAGTGTGTTAATAGAACCTCTTTTAATGGCTGCTGCTGCTTTAGCGATCGCTTTAGTTGGTTCGACTCAAGATAGCTGGTTTTTGCAGTTTTTATGTTTGGTAGTTGTGTTGAGTGGAGTTCATCCAATAATTTTCAACCCAGTAATTAAATATTTAGGTAAACTTAAGTTAAAAGCTACAAAATCTGATTCATATCCATCTCTTGAATTAAAATTAGAACATTATCCAATTAGACCTTTTTTCGGAGGAGCTTTTTTTATTCTGCTTCGAGGTTTAGGATTTTTGTTAACTATATTTGCGATTAACCCGATTGAATTTAATCAAATTCTATTAATACTGAGTGTGTTTAGTTTAGCTTGGTTACTAGGTCTAATTGTACCAGGAGCACCAGGAGGAGTTGGGGTATTTGAAGCAACTACTTTGGCTTTGCTAGAGTCAAAATTCTCTGCTGGTATTGTTTTAACTGGTGTTGCACTTTATCGCCTGATTAGTGTCTTAGCTGAAACTTTTGCTGCTGGTTTGGCGTGGTTAGATAAAAAGATTCAAAATTAAGACTATCTAGGGTTTTTCGCCTGCCACCTACATTAAACTCTGGGTGATATGAAGGCATATATTTATTTTTTATTTGGAATTTTGATAGCTCACATTCCCCACGTCAATTTTTAACATACAAAGCAGTACTAAAATTAGTGAGTAAGCAAGTATTTATAGCAGTTCTCAGCCTTGGTGAGGTACAAAAATATACTGCTTTAGTAGTCAGTAGGGAGCTATTGGTTACAGGCTCAGGCTTAGTAGGCACTCCAAGTCAAATCAAAATATTTTTTTCTCAAGAAACGCCATATACAGCACTGCTAATGTACCGGCAGAGTCCGAGAAACGCTATATACTCAAAAAAATAAAATTTAGCTGAAAATATTAATAATTTCTACTTAAGTATAGACCTATTCTTTTCTGACCTTCAGCTTGAAGTGCAGAAAGTAAGTTATCGGCAAGTTTGAGAAATTTGTCACACAATAAAGGAATACAAATTCTCCAAGGTGAGTTAACCGTGAAAGTATTCCAAGTACTTGAACCAAAATAGCAGCGTAGCTTGATTATTCTATTTTTTTATTTGTGGCTGGCTTATTATTTTGGTCAAGTATGACTACCTTACTACCTAC
>JAJEAQ010000012.1 GCA_022822685.1 Trichodesmium sp. jk18x7bins.61 | reverse complement strand
TATTTTAGAAAAAAATCAATTGCTTAACCCCAACACATTTATTGATAAGTTACTTATATTTTTATTTATTAGTATTTGGCTAATTGTGGCAGCTAAATTATATCAATTTGAATTTTCATCAAGCAGATTTTTGATGTTGAGCAAGACAAATCATCATAGTGAAGCTAAAAAATATCAATTTAATCACACAGATTACCCAGAAATTAAATTTCAAAAGCAACACCTGGTGGATTTACATCAAACAGATCCAGAATTAGCAAAATCTAGTATTTATTATGGAGTTAATCAAATCAATAAATGTCAACCAGTAAAAAGTCAAACTAAAAGCCAAAGTAAAAATCAAATTAATACTACAAAAAATCTACAAAAAAAAATCCATAAAATTCTCAAAGAAAATATCTTAGTATTACTGATTATTCCTTTATTAGCATTAGGTGTATATGGATTGTCTAGACAGCAATTGCTGTCTGAAATACCAGTAGTTGCAGTTAGTGAAATCCCAGTACCAATCGTCAAGGAAGTTAATTATGACAAACCTGAAGTGGCAGAATTAGAGACTGAACCAACACCTTTATATGATCCTACAAAAAAATCTTCACCAATCTCTACAAAAACTATTGTTTTGCCACCACCAGATCCGTTTAAACTAGCAGTTAACCGAGCTATAAGTGCATCAGAAATGGTTCAGGATGCAGAATCTAAAATAGAATGGGAAGCAGTAGCCAGTCAGTGGCAAGATGCAACTGAATTAATGAAAATCGTGCCAGCATCTCATCCGAAATATACAGAAGCGAGAAAAAAAGTTCAAGAATATCAAAGCTATTATGAATATGCCATCACAGTTTCAGAAATTAAAACTAAATAGAAATAAATATTTTTGCTCAAGAAAAAATTCAAGAGTCAGAATTTGCAGTGAAATGAAGGAAGCAGCTAGAAAAACCCTAACTCTTTCTAGATTTCTGGATGATGAGTTTAATATCCCACTCTCAGGTGCGATTTATCTAATTGGTTGGGGTTTGTAGACTTGTAGAAATTTATGGAGGTATCCCGCTCTTTTCCCTTCTCCCTTCTGTCTTCTTCAATCTTCATAAGAGGTAATTAATTATGGTTAATTATAGATTTATTAAACTCGCTAAACAGGGAAATTATAAAGCGATCGCTACCCTCCTAAATGGTAAATTACATCCTCAAGGTATTAGTGCTAAAGCTAATGTTGTCAATGGTTGGCTACACATACTCTTAGAATCTGAGCAATTGCCAGATAGAAGATATGTTGTAGATGTAGTTCGGAATCAATTAATAGAATTAGCTCCTGAGTCAGTTAAAAAAGTGAAATTACTGATTAAAAGATATAGTGACGATTATGCAACTTGGGGTCAAGAATTTGATTTTAAATTAAATTCCTTTCCTAGCTTAAAATGGCAAAGTTTTTCTGATAATCAACAAAATGGATTTACTAAAAACCAGGAAATCAATAGAATCAACAATGCAGGCGAGAGTAATATAAGAATGAGTCAGATGACTTTAGCAATAGTTGTAGTAATATTATTAATGGCATTAGTTGTTTTTCTGAGCAGAATTTTAATCAAGCAATCATCACAAACTCCCGATAGTAGTACAACCTACCCTCAGCTTCTAGGAAACGCAAACAATCTGATTTAATATAAGTTAACACCCATGAGCAATACAAATCTCCTCATTTCTCCTGAGTGGTTAGCAGAACATCTCAATAAACCAGAGCTAATCATTATTGACTGTCGTTTCTCCTTAGCTGACCCAGATTTAGGCCAAAAACAATATCAAGAAGGTCATATACTGGGCGCATTCTATTTAAACCTTAACCGAGACCTTTCGAGTCCAGTACAAAAACATGGTGGACGCCATCCACTACCAAGCTCTGGTGAACTTGCCCAAAAATTAGCAACTATAGGTGTTGAATACCAGAAAAGCTTGATTGTGGCTTATGATGACTCCCGATTTGCTTTTGCCTCCCGTCTATGGTGGTTATTGACATATATGGGCCATGAAAAAGTAGCCCTCTTGGATGGTGGTTTTTCTCAGTGGCAAACCCAATATCCAATCACAAAGGAAATTCCTACTCCCAAATCAGGTTTTTTTGAACCTCAAATACAATCAAAAATGGTTGTAGATATAGACACGGTTAAAGCCAAAAAAGATTTGCCAGGAGTAATATTAGTTGACTCAAGAGATAGCGATCGCTACTTAGGAAAACAAGAACCTATTGACCCCATTGCTGGTCATATTCCAGGAGCAATTAATTATCCTTGGAAAGAAGTCACTACAGAAAATAGTAAAGCGAAAGTTGCCGAACAAATTTATCGTTGGGAACAGGTAAAAAATGCTGATGAAATTATTGTTTATTGTGGCTCTGGTGTGACAGCTTGCGTTAATTTATGGTCATTAAAAATGGCAGGTATTAATATAGGAAAACTTTATGCAGGTAGTTGGAGTGATTGGTGTTCTTATTTATAACTTAAGAGGGTAAAATTAGAACCGAAGTTAGAATCAAAAACTATTGAAAATGTCAATAATAAGACTTACATAATTTTTCAGCCCAAATATATCCCAAACTCTCTTGATGACATACAAAGACGTCAATGGGCGTGAGTTAACCAATTAAAGAAACGGAAAGACATGCCTGTAGGAAAGGTTTCTAATACCAATTTTAAAAAAGATAGTTACAGTAGATAATTAGTAGTAGGGTGGGCTGGGTATTGAGTTATCACCGAGCTTCGATTAATTTGGCGTTTTTGCCGACCTTACATATTTCTCAGTCTTACCTCCTAAAACAATGTGGCTACCTAAACTATTTTTGTTTGATCTAAACTTAAAGTAACTGATGGTTGGTCAAAAAAATTCACCCCTGCAAAAAATACTTCAAATATGCATTAAAACCCTAGTAATATCCCTAGTTGTCTTAATATATTTATGAAAATAGAGAGCTATAGTTAATTAGTTAAATTTCGGAACAAATTTACGAGTAATTCCCCACATTCCTAAGCTAATTAGACCTAGTATTGTTGTCGGTTCAGTGGTGCTTTTATCATCTGTTGTTTCTAATATAAGATTAGGACTGAAAAAATCCAAGTTTTCTGTGCTAGCTAACACCAAGAAATTACTACTTGAGGCATTAGGATTAATTCGGAATAGAAAAGTGACTTGATAACACATTATATGATAGTGAGGAGTAGCCACCCATGCTTATACCCACAACTAATCCATCAAATCATTAACAACCAAAGTATGAATCTTGAAATCCCAAAAACTTTGACTTTTATTATCTATATCTGTATTACTGATTGTGTTTATATTACACTTACTTTAAATTCTTCTTGGTCAGTCAGTGAAAACACCCAAAATAAATTAAATAGCACGTGCGATTCGTTTCTTAGCAGGAACCCCTAGCAACTAAGGATGTATAGCTAAGAGGAAAGCCCCCGTAACCCATACAGGACGGATAACTGAGACAAGAATGTGGGTG
>JAJEAQ010000530.1 GCA_022822685.1 Trichodesmium sp. jk18x7bins.61 | reverse complement strand
GTTTAGTTACTAACCCACTTACTGAGGAAGAGTTACAAGTCTGCAAAAATAAATTACTAGGTCAGTATGCTTTAGGTAAACAAACAAATTCACAAATTGCTCAAATTTTAGGATGGTATGAAATCTTAGGTTTAGGGATAGATTTTGACAATAAATTTCAGGAAAATTTGGCAATGGTAACAGTTTCTGAGATACAACAAGTTGCTAGTAAGTATTTTATTGAACCTTATATTTCAATTATTGGGCTATAAAATTTTGTGAGCCAAAATTAATTATTGATTGAAGGATATTCTAATTTGAGAGATTGTTTGTAAAACTCCGGTTAAATTCTTGCGTAGGATGGATTAGGCGGAAATATTTCCTTGTACTCATCAGAATTTTAGTTGTCCGCCGTAACCCATCAGAATTATACCAATTTCAAAATATATTGCTACAAAGTCTTTGTTTTTAGTCGGCGCGGAGTTAAGGAGGAGGAGGTGAGGAGTCAAAATCCTCAAGAGTTTGGCAGGTAGTATGACTGTAACTATTTTTTTTTATTTGGCATTAAACCTTCACAAGTGGATTTATTTTATAGCATTTTTCACTTTCGTAGACTACATAATTTCTGCCTTCTGCCTTCTGCCTTTAAACCCAAGTCTCTGTATTCTACCTAATTGAAAACTACTATAATTCTATTTTTCTAAATGTCTTCTGATTTACCGAAAAAATTCAGTCCGCTTAAAAATCTCCGTGGGAGTCTTAAATCTATTTTATGTTCCTTCACGCCTAAGCAAGTTACATCCGCCAATTGTACAGAATTCCGCAATGAAATCTGGTTCCAGACTCCTGAATTCTTTCTTGATAATTTATCTCCTAAGTCAGCAACACCCTCAAAACAAAAACTTTTTCAAGCAATACTACCACGTTTACGAGTCTCTTTATAAGAAGTTCCCACATTTTTCAGACCAGCTTTAATCATTTCCTGCTCCAATAAAGCAAAAAAACTAGCTCTATCGCCTCCCTTAACTACCGCCTGATTATGAGCTTCTGCTAATACCACTGGATAACCATAACCTTTATGAACTTGAGCCAACATCATACCTAATGCTAACTCTAATATTTCCTCATCTTCAGCCACCCATTCTGGCAAATCAATCCTAGCAACTTCTGTTCCTACATGAACATAGCAGAAATAGATAATATGCTCGCCATATAAATCTAAAATTCTGGCTGAAGATTGCCATAAAGGGCTTCTTTGTCCAGGCTGTAATATTGAACTCCAGAACACCACATCTCGCAAAGGTTCAAATAATTGACAAGGAGCTTTTTCTGCAAAACCAAATCCTCCTAACCCTACATTTGGGCAATTAGTCATACAGTCAGGTTCATCATAAATGCAGGCTTTTAATCGCAAAAATGATAAACTTTCGCTACTCCGAGAAGCACTTAAATAACCGATTAAAGGAATCCTCGTTAATTTTAATTTATTCCAAGCATTTAAAATTGGTTTTAAAATCCGATCACGTGCTTCTGAAGGTATAGATTCTAAAAACCAATAAATCAACGAACCATCAACCATTGCTAATGTGGGGGTAGGTAAACTATTGGAATTGATTTTCACCCATTCACAACCTAATTCTGCTAAAGCCAAAGCTTCAGAAACAGTCCGTCGATAACCCATCCATTCTTCTGTTCTAATTCCCCATTGTCGAGAAATATAAAGGTCGTCTGCTTGATAAAAAACTTCTGGGATACTATCTAAAAGTGGATAAATACTTTGACCATAATGTAACATTACCCGCCCCACGTTTAACAAATAACAATAAGCTATTTCATGGTGACTCGGTGCTATTTGAGAACCGTCTGTAGCAAATACTGTATGGTTTTTGGGCGGAGGATTTATTTGAGGATAAGTATCTAAAGATTCTCTGAGAATAGCAGGATTAAAAATTATGCGATCGCTCCAACTTTCCTCTAATTCTAATAATTTTTCTTGTTCTGTTTTTGCTTCTTCCAGTAATTTATGAGCTATTTCTAATCTATTTTGTGCTGCTAATGCTTCTTTTGTCAGATGTTGGCTCATCCCCTGCATCTGTTGAGCTAGTTTTGTTAAGTCTAGCATCCTGATTCAATTTCCTTTTTTTTGTCGAATTAATATAGTGGAATTAGATATGTGCAATTTTCGAGCATGTTATTGTGAGGCAAGTTTTTCAGAAGTTAATCTCTGAGAAAAATAATTAATATAGCGTGTATCTAATTAATTAGATACACTTTTATTTGACTCCGACTCCCAACTCCCAACTCCCCAAAATCAGAAATCTTTGTACCTCACCAAGGCTGAGAACTAGAAGATATCTGCAAAAAAAAATCTAAAAACAACATCAAATAGCCAATCTTCGGTGGGTGACGGTGGAATTAGTGTGGAATTATTCCCACCTAACCCACCCTACATCAAGGCTTAATATTTTATTTATAGATACCCTCTAATCCCCTTTTTTAAGGAGGGATAACTTGGCTCAATGCCTCACAATGAAAACGTAAATATTATAGCAGTTTTGATTTCTTTATAGTACAAACATTGCAGTTTGGAGGCGCTTATGCTGAAGGCTGAAGTTATAAAATTTATTAAAGCAAAAAAGCTATAATTATTTTCCTAAGTCGATGCTGAAGATAAATCGAAACAGAGTTTTTTTGTAAAATTAAATATTTTAGAGTTATTGTATTAGGTAGTCATGGCCAATTAATTAGACATAATCTCAAGCCAAAAAGGCTATATTGTCGAACTCACAGGTAATCAAATCAGGTAATTAATTATGCCTAGATACTTAAAACTTATATCAAATTAGTTTTTGTAATTATGATTAGTTATTTTGTTTCATGTTTCCACGCCGAAAAATATTGGCAAAACTGCTCAGAAGACAATAAACTAATAGATGGATATTGAGATACAGATTCTCGTTCAGTTTTAGTATTATAACCCCAATCTGCTAGAAATAATTCAACTTCTTTCAAGTCTGGTTGTTTTCTAACAGATACTAAAGTTTTCATTCGATCTTCAACAAACCAAATAATTGTGCCTGCACCGAATTCTGCTAGTAAAATTCTGAGAGTTTCATATTTAGGACGTTTACACTCTTTACCAATAATATCTGCTTCTGGTAAATTAATACCTTGTTTTTCGAGTAGCGATCGCACAAACCGTCCCTCTTTTGTTGTGATAATAACTGGTTTAACCTCTGATGCCAGTAACTGTTTGACCTTTTTTACTACTCCTGGATAAAATTCATGTAAAGATAACCACCCATCTAAATCTGTTGTAATCCATTCATCCCTAGTATTATCTAGACAACTACCAATTTTTGTTTGTTCTAGATTTTCTTGAGTGATGATTTGTTGGGCGATCGCCTGCCATTGTTGCAAAATTCTTTCTTCTTCAATATCTAATATTAAAGCCCGAATCAAAA
Organism: Trichodesmium sp. jk18x7bins.61; assembly: GCA_022822685.1. Classification (GTDB taxonomy): domain Bacteria; phylum Cyanobacteriota; class Cyanobacteriia; order Cyanobacteriales; family Microcoleaceae; genus JAJEAQ01. The sequence continues at coordinate 1,138 of JAJEAQ010000530.1, read as the reverse complement.
TCGGCATTTCCCAGCCAATTTCAATTACAGGGCGTAATTGATAAAATTTTTGTGCTAATACTAAATCTGCAGTTTGATCTGATGGTTGCCAAATTTGACAATAGGTGCGCCAGGCGGTTTGAAAGTATTCAATTAACCCATTGCATAAAACGCCATCAAAGTCAAGAGCAACAAGAGTGGGAGTTTTTATTTCCATGGTCAGTAAATTTCATAGCTTCACCTCTTAAATATAGAGCAGAAGCAGGAGAAAAGGGATAGGACAAAAACTTGTAGGTTTCGTATTCAAAAGAAGCGATCGCCAGAGATTACATTTTTTCACAAAAGTATGTTTTATGCTTCAAATCAGGTTACAATAACTACAGGCTTATTAAAATTTTAGAATTAAGTTAACAACAAAAGGTCAATATGTAGTAAAATTGGTTGGTTCTGATCATTAATTGATAAACCAATTTAATCATGGAGAAGTAAATTTATGGGTGCTAATGGAAGTATGACAGAAATTAATAAAACTACCGATACCACTAACGAGCCTAATACTCAAAGTAATCAATCAACAGTACTAGATACAGGTTCTCAACAGCGTACTATTTTACAAGTTGAGACCAAACCAATGTCAGAGAAGCAAACACAAGAGTCTCAAGAGTCAGTCAAATTAGCTTGCTCTGGAAATCGTCCTATTGGTACAACAAATCTTGAGTATACTCAGACAATTTCTAATCGTCCTATAATTTCAACTAGTCCTCAAGTTCATCATACAATGTCTGCTTCTGGAATTCGTCCAGTAGTTTCTAGTGGACTAGAGGTTCACAATACAATATCTGCTTCTGGAGTTCGTCCTATTGGCACTAATCATCTAAAAGTTAATCAAACTTTGATGAATCGTCCAGTTGCTTCTAGTCAAGTTGACAGTGAAGGCTTGATGGGTTTTTTAGATTAGAAGTTTAAGTATCAAAAAACAATTTAGATAGGGTGTCTATAGATTATTAATTGGGATTTTTGCTCGAAAATAGTTTGATTTTCGATAAAAAATATATGGATTCCAAAAATAATTGTAGATCCGCTAAATTATTTTTATCTAGGATAATTAGGTTAAATAATTTATCTGAGTAATAATTAGACAGCGTATTCCATGAATAAC
>JAJEAQ010000337.1 GCA_022822685.1 Trichodesmium sp. jk18x7bins.61 | reverse complement strand
ATCTAACTTATGTCCTCGTTTGGTTTCTTCATCAAATTCCTTTTTCGTATAACTTCCAAGAGAAGTCTGCTATTCCTTTCGGTCAGAGGCCAATTTTGAACCTTGATCCATCTCATTACAAGATGGCTTTTTTCCAGTAGGCGCGACCTGAAACGCTTTTTCTCTCATTTTTTATCCTCTAGAGGGTTCGGCCGAGATTCCTCTAGGCTTACTGATAGATTTCGACCGTTCTATTAGACTCTTTTGGACTTACCCTGTTGTATCAATTGAAGTTCTGAAATAGTTGAGCCTCCCCCCCGTAGAAAAGGATGGTTATCTCTTCTGCGGTGAGAGTTTTGTTTCTACATCCTAAGGACGAATCAACCTTAGAATCGCTCACTTACCTTTTGGTTACAGCCTATCAGGGATAATTTGGCTGTTTGGTTGATGACGCAGTTTTAGCTAAAGCTACATGAATAATCAATAACTTAGACTATGTTCATCCTTCTATTTCTCCCTCTCGCTCCTCACCACCTAATCCCTGGTGGTTTCGGTTACTTTTAGCGTTTGCATTCCATCTTTTTCGTTGCCTACTGGGATGTGACGTACCGTTCTTTGACGGGTTACTCTATGAGGGTTTGGGGTAGAAAACACCAGGGAACTGGATGTTCCGTTTCAATTGACCTGTTGAGCCACCTCGCCACATGAACAGGTCGCGCGTTCCTGCCATACTCGTTTACACCCCGTCTTTAAGGATGAGGTTTTATATCATACAGTGATGGTTAATATCATGTTTGGTAAAACACTTATAGTAGAGCTTCTTATTTGAATAATCACCCTATGACATTAATTAGGGCGCCGCATCGCAACTACAAACCCAGATTTTTTTAATAAGTAATTACGCAAACGTGATATTATACATCATCTGCCAGAATTCATCCCACAATGAAACTTTTCAGTGTAGCGCCTGTCCCAGTTTTAGCTAATTATTCTGTGATACAGAAGCCTCTTCTATATGATTATCAGCATCTAAATTTTGATTTTTATCAGCAGACTTTTGAGGGGGAGGACTTTTAGGTGTGCGCTTCTTTAACTTTGGCTTGGGAGTTTCGTAGGCCGGAGTTTCTTCTTCTTGACTATAATCAAGCCCCATCCAAGCAGGGCGAGTTTCATCATAAGCTATTTGTAAAGCTGCTGCTGCGACTGCATGGGGGTCATACTCTTCACCCAACTGAGCAATCAATGGCAAGAAAGAAGCCATCCTTTCCCCACTCAAAGCATCTCGCACCTTACTCTGTAACTTCTGCAACTGTCGGGCCTCAATTTGAGACCGCTTAGGAATGGACCGAATTTCTAAACGTTGGCGCAGATGACGCTCTACCAAGCGCAATTTCCGCTTATCTATAGGATGAATCAACGAAATTGCTGTACCTTCGCGACCTGCACGACCAGTACGACCAATCCGGTGAACATAACTTTCCACACTATCGGGCAAATCATAGTTAATCACATGGGTCAAATGATCCACATCTAAACCACGAGCTGCAATATCAGTTGCCACAACCCAACGTACCTGCTGGTTGCGGAAGCGACTTAACAAACGTTCCCGCTGAGACTGGTTCAAATTCCCGTGATATTCATCAACACTGTGACCTGCTGATTGTAATTGGTTGGTCAATTCTGCAGCAGCTTGCCTAGTGCGGACAAATATCAATGCTGCTTCTGAGTCCTCTAGTTCTAGAATTGGCTGTAGGGCTTTCCCTTTAGGCCACCCACGAGGCACCATATAAGCAATTTGAGTAATTCGCTTCGGGGTTGTCTTTTGTCGAGCAATCTTGACTGTTACTGGCGATCGCAAATACTTATTCACCAGTTTCCAAATTGAGTGCTCCATTGTTGCCGAGAAGAAAGCTGTTTGATGTTCACTAGGTGCTGCATCCAGAATTTTTTCTACATCCTGAATAAACCCCATACTCAACATTTCATCAGCTTCATCTAAAACTAGCATTTTCAAATGATCTAGTTTCAGGCTATTCCGATTCAGCATATCTAAAACTCGTCCTGGTGTTCCTACTACTATGTGAACACCTCGTTGCAAACGCTGTATTTGACGTTCAATAGATTGACCTCCATAAACAGTCAAAACATATAATCCCCGTTTAGGGCCTTTTTTTGGCGCACCACTAATTTGACGCATCGCCTCTGTCACTTGAAGCGCTAACTCACGAGTGGGAGTCAAAACTAAAGCTTGAACTGCAGTTAGACTCAGATCAATCCGCTCCAATATGGGTAACGAAAACGCCGCTGTTTTACCTGTTCCTGTTTGAGCTTGACCTACTATATCAGTTCCTGCTAGCAAATGTGGTATTGCTTGAGCTTGAATTGGAGTAGGTTCGGTAAAACCAATTGTATCCAGATGATTTGCACGCTCTTCTGAAATTCCTAAACTTGCAAATGATAAATCCATTCATTCTCCTAAGTAAATAGTTTACATCAGGTTCTTTTGTTACCCAACTTGGAGGCGGATTTATGCTCAACCGTAGCTGCTCATAAGCATTTGCTACCTATAAACTATCAGCCGATAGACTGTTATAGCTTACACATTAGTAGGGCAATCTGCCTTTGCTACTAACAATCTTCACTCAACTGATAACACCAGAGTTAACCGCTAACAGTTAAGCGGTGTCTGCATATTCTCAACAGCTAAGTTTTAACCAGGAGAAATGACAGCAGAATAAGGGCCAAATGCCTTGTTCCTTTTCTCCGCAGTTGGGTATAGTGAAGTACCGATTTTAGAAACTTATACAAACGCTGGACTTTCGCCTCGATTGATGTTCTATTCCTGCTTTGCTACATCCGCTCTGCTTCGGCAGAACGTTTCGACTATTGCCGATATAAATGTTTGATGATCCACAGACAGACACGGAGAAGTTCCCCGCCTTTGACAAATTAATTTTTGCTCAAGTCCCGTTGATATCCTCTCTGGCCTCAAGGTACCGAGATTTCTACCAAGCCGAAGCTGTTCGCTGAGTTGACGCTTGATTAGATGCTACTACCTTTATGATAGTCTGACACTTTCTTCCACGCCTATTTTCTGTCTCCGAGTATTACCGGTGATATTGATTTATTACCTCATCTCAAGAGCAAACCCTCTAGGAGGGGGGAAGCTTGAAAGCCAGTTTTTCGGTCAATAGAAAAGCTATAGCTAGGACAGTTGAATATTATGTCGTTGAACTTAACTCTTGATTGACATGAACCTGACTAGGCTTTTTATCTGGCCTCTTGCCAACTTCATAATTATCAAAATAATAACAAATTACTTAACAATTTGCTGTATTTTTGGCACATTCCCTTGGTTTAGACCATTTTTTTGAGATTGTGGACTTTATTACTATGACAATTTTCTGTTTTATCACTACTAAATCTCTGGGAAAACCGAAAGTCAAGTTAATTACAACACACAAATTATCAGTTTTTCAACTTTTGACTTTTGAGTTACTTCTGAAATATACACCATGAACTATTATCATTTAGTAGACCAACCTGAATCTACATAACCATACAAATCATAAAAATCTGCACTTGTAATCAAAACTGGCATAATTGACCCTAACCTAGCCTCCCCTTTTGCATAAACCAGTCCATCTACTTCTGGAGAAAACCGCATTGAGCGACCAATTAACTCTCCTGTCTGAGGGTTTTCTTGTTCAATTAGCACATCTACTACTTGTCCCACTGACTTCTGATTTTGTTTCCAAGATATGGGCTGCTGAACGGCCATAATTTCTTGCCTTCGGCCTTCCATCACTGCTTCAGACAAATGATTGGGCAAACTATAAGCAGGGGTTCCCTCTTCTGGAGAAAAAGTAAAAACGCCCACATGATCAAATTCGTGACGCTTGACAAATTCAACTAAATGTGAATGATGCTCTTCCGTTTCACCGGGAAAACCGATTATAAATGTAGTCCGTAAAACAGCATTAGGTAAAGCTGCTTTGATTTTTCCTATTATATCATCATTAACCAGACCTTGCCAAGGTCTATTCATAGCCCGCAGAACTTCAGGATGAGAATGTTGTAGGGGTAAGTCAAGGTAGGGTAAAACGTTAGAGGTTTCTTGGACCGCTGCAATCACCTTGGGAGTTAAACCAGTCGGATAGGCATAGTGCATTCTAATCCAGGGGATATCCACTTTTCCCAAACCTTGGAGAAGTTCGGCCAGTTTCGGCTCGCCGTAGATATCAACTCCATAGTTAGTAGTGATTTGAGAGATGAGGATGATTTCTTTAACTCCTTGATCTGCCAGTTGTTTGGCCTCAGTAACAATAGATTCTATAGTGCGCGATCGCTGATTTCCCCGCAGATGAGGAATAATACAGAAGGCGCAACGATAATCACAACCTTCGGCAATCCGCACATAAGCGACTCCCTCGGATGTAGTACGATAACGTGGAGTTGTTTCATCCGCTATGTAAGTGGGTTCGACAGAGACTTCCTTAACGCGATCGCCTTTTTCTACTCGTTGAATCACATTTACTATTTTCTGATAATCACCAGTACCCACCAGTGCTACTGCTTCTGGCAACTCAGTCAGTAATTCTTCTTGGAAGTGTTGCGCCATGCAACCAGCGATGACTATTTTTTTGTTAGCTTCTGCTAACTCTACTAAAGTGCGAACTGATTCTTCTCTAGCAGCTTGGATAAAACTACAGGTATTGACAATAACATAATCTGCTAATTCTTCATTAGCATCTACTTGATAACCAGCTTGTGCGAGTAAACCAATCATATGTTCGGTATCAATGCGGTTTTTTTCACACCCCTGGTGAGTCAATGCAATTGTTGGTTTTGTTGACATTTTAGTTATGGATTTTTATTAGGAACATTTTTTCAATATAACATATTTATTTCTGATTTTTGGTGGCATATAATTTGAGAGCGATCAGTTTTATTTAGTGAGTAAAATTTTGATCTTTGATCGGGGAGGCTAGTCTGAAGTTATTTAGAATCATCCCCAATCCAATAATATTGGCATACCATACTTATTGTGATTTTTAATATCGAAGAGCTATTCTTCTATCTTCAAAAAAAAAATCGCCAAGATTACATCACATTTATTTATGGTATAGAAACAGAAGATACAAGAGGTTTTATCTTTCCATAAATTACCCGAATTTATCACCATGATTTTGTCACATTAAACCTGTGGCAAAATCAAATTGATTGCCTAATATCCTTTCCCTCATCTGAACTGCAATTACTGTAAAATGCGGGTTGGCATGACTCGTAAATTACTGAAACTACCAATACAAGTTTAACTTTAACAGAAGCACCATAACAAAAACTTTATGAGGAGTTAAAACAAAAATATTATCCTCAATCTCTGCACAACCAAATGTTATTTTTAATGAAACCAGAATTTAGGAAACAATTTGAATCTTATATCAGTCAACAAGTAACTAACGTTGGTTATAAAAGCCTCGGATTATCTAATTTATAAACCACCTCAAATATGACCATTGCCAATCTTTATTATTATTTTAAATTTAGAGAAAAATCAGCAACAGAAGTATTAGAAGATATTTGAGCGGTATAAACATATTTCGAGAAATTTTTAGCTAAAATCAAAAATAGAGTTAGGAGAAAAATACTATGTCAGATATTGACCGTGGAATTATGAAATTTAAGGGAGCAGATACTCCCACCGCGATCGCCATTTCTGGGATTCTTATACTAGGTGGTATATTTTTCCTCCTTTGGTGGGGACTTAGTACTGCCTATACACTTGGCTAGTTAAGATTAATACAAATTTTCTAGAGACGTTTTGATGAAACGTCTCTAGTTATTCCATATGAAATTAAAAATTCAAATTTTATTTGACTAGAGAATGCTCAATTTGAACGCACTCCATCTATAAATCCTTGATAAGCGGTAAACAACTCACCGTTAAGTCCTACGGATTATAACGGGAGCTTGTAAAGTTCCCTAGTTAAGCAGGTTAACTTCTTTGAGAACTACGTTATTTGAGTGTGCGATTCGTTCCTAGCAAAATAGGTATAAACCTTATAGCGCGACCTGAACTGGTCAACAGAACCGAGGCACCAAACCTCTTTGGGATTTATACCCCAAACCCTGTAGCTGCCGCTTGGCTTCGCCTTGAGCCACCTCGCCACATGAATATGTGGCGAGGTGGCTCAACGTAGAGTAACCCGTCAAAGAACGGTACATCACATCTCATTCGGTAAGGAAAAAGATGGAATGCAGCCTAATAACCAAAGCTGAAAGGAATTAATCAGTAGTCGAAGGAGAAATAGAAAGATGAACATAGACTAAGTTATTGATTATTCATGTAGCTTTAGCTAAAACTGCGTCATATAAAGAACAGCCAAATAATACCTGACAGGCTGTAACCAAGTGATTTTAAGGCTATTAACTCCTTAAAATGTAGAAACAAAACTCTCACCGCAGAACAAATAACCATCCTTTTCTACGGGGGGGTGCCTCAACCATTTCAAAAACTTCAATTGACACAACAGGGTAAATCCGAAAGAGTCTCAAGGGTGGTCGAAATCTATCAGTAAGCCAAGAGTAATCAAAGCAGAATCCTCTAGAGGAAAAAAGACGAGAGAAAAAGCCAAAGCCATTCTGCAATGGAATGGATAAAGGTTCTAAATTTGCCCCCCCATGTTGAGCAGGGAGCCTCCCTGCTCAACATGTCGGCGACAGGCTCAAAGTCAAAGCCCAATTCTCTTGGAACTTATACCAAAAAGAACTAGACGAATCAACTAAACGAGGACATAAGTTAGATGTCAAATAGGTCGTTCACCGGACAATTAACCCACTG
>JAJEAQ010000140.1 GCA_022822685.1 Trichodesmium sp. jk18x7bins.61 | reverse complement strand
AACTTATCTGGGGGTTATCGCAAGCGGATCGACTTAGCCACAGCCTTGCTTTCTGAGCCAGATGTTTTATTAATGGATGAACCAACTAACCATCTAGATGCTATATCTGTAGAGTGGCTACAAAGTTACTTAAATAATTTCTCTGGTGCAATTTTACTAATTACCCACGACCGTTATTTTCTTGATCAGGTGACGAATAAAATTATAGAAATAGATAGAGGAGATATTTACACTTATTCTGGCAATTATTCTTATTATTTAGAAAAGAAAGTCTTAGCTGAAGAATCAGCCACTAGCTCTCAACGCAAACATCAAGGAGTATTAAATCGAGAATTAGAATGGTTGAAACGTGGACCTAAAGCTCGTAGCACAAAACAAAAAGCTAGAATTCAACGCATCGAAGAAATGCAAGGCAGGGAGTTTAAAGAAGCTTTAGGAAAGATAGATATTTCTACTGCTGGTCGTCGGATTGGTAAGAAGGTTATTGACTTAGAAAATATTTCTAAGTTCTATGATGGCAGAACTCTGATTAAAGATTTTACTTATGAATTTGTTCCAGAGGATAGAGTCGGGATTATTGGTGGCAATGGAGTGGGAAAATCAATTCTAATGAATATTATTACAGGAAAAATTGAACCTGATGCTGGGAAAATAGAAATTGGGGCAACAATACATATTGGTTATTTTGACCAACATTCCGAAAATTTGTTAGATGCTGTGAATGAAAATCAACGGGTAATTGATTATATAAAAGATGTAGCAGAGTATGTTGAAACTGCTGATGATGTTCAAGTTAGTGCTGCACAAATGTTGGAAAAATTTTTGTTTCCTGGTAATCAGCAATATGCTCCTATACATAAACTTTCTGGTGGAGAAAAAAGGCGATTATTTTTATTAAGAATATTGATGAGTGCCCCTAATGTTTTAATTTTGGACGAGCCTACTAATGATTTAGACGTACAGACTTTGGCAGTATTAGAGGAATATTTGGAAGAGTTTAATGGTTGTGTAATAGTAGTTTCTCATGATCGTTATTTTCTTGATCGTGTTGTAGATAGAATTTTTGCCTTTGAAGGAGTAGGAAATCTGCGACAGTATCCCGGAAATTATTCCGTTTATTTAGACTATAAAAAAACAGAAGCAGCAGCAAAAGTTGTGACAGTTGAATCAAAGCCAAAGACAACTTCATCTAAACATAAAAAATCAGACAGAGTTTCTTGGGGTAAGAATCAACAAAGAAAGTTGTCATCAAAAGAAAAGCAAGAATATAAAAGTTTAGAGAAAAAGATTGCTCAGTTAGAAGCTGAAAAAGTTAAGGCTGAAAATGACCTTTACAATGCACCTCCAGGGGAAGTAGCTGAAGTGCAAAAACTCCATGAGAAAGTAGAAAGTCTAGGAAAAGAAATTGATATTGCTACAGAAAGGTGGTTAGAGTTAGCAGAAATTGATTCTTAATCAAGAAGAGAAAAATAAAATCATAGTTCGTAGTTGGGATGTGGCGCTCCAAATAAAGTAAAGGAGGAATTGATTAGTTACTCACTTATAACATTTTTTTTAACTTAACGTGAGTTCGATGGAAGTTTAATTGCTGAATTTTATATGCAGTAAGCTTTGTAGCTGATATTATTCCCTATGCTTATTCTCAACTAGCAAAAATTAATGGGGAATAAGTGAGGGATTAGTAAGCGATCGCTAAAGCCAAAGAGTCTATTTTTAATAAAGCTAGCTTATTAAAAGATAATTTTCTAGGGGCAAAACTTTAAAATGTCTACTGCATAAGGATTTAGAGATTTTTATTTTCGTAGAACTCACATTAATTTATACAACGTTCAAATAATCAGGAATAAAAAAGTCTTTGTTTGTAGTGGGGATGGGGCAGAAAATATATCTCTAATCCTCCAGTCAAACTACAAACTTAATTATCAGAGGGAAACAAAAAGGATTACTTCTTATTGTTTAGCGATCGCTTCATCAATCACTGCTCAAATCAAAAAATTATTTTAGGTTTCCTTCCTCCAGTCAACCTACTAGCTAATGTTTATACCAATTCTTTGCGAAGTTGCATCTAAATTTATCTCCTATCCTCCCCTTCTAAGGCAGTAGGGGGGATTCTATTTTGAAAGAGAGAGGAAGAGATATTTAGTTGCACTACTTTTGAAGAAATAGTATTAGCGATCGCTCAATAAATCACAACTCACAATCACTCTATTAAATAGTTAGTAGATAATTTTCAGCTAGAACTTGTATTTCTTAATTCAACTAAAGATTTTCTCACTCTATCTAACTCTTCTATATATTCAGATAACCTGGTTTTATAAACTTGCAAACTTGAGCAAATTTTTTTTCTGCTTCTTCTCTTTGATTTTACCATTGCCAAATTAAAGCTTCAAGTTCTGATTGAAATTTATCGATGTAATCTTTAATTTGTTTTTCTGCATTCTGGAAGCCTTCTTTTGCTTGCTGATGTATCACTAGATTAACTATCGAACTACTATCTATCCACAAACTGTTCATCAATTCTAGTACAAATTAATTTTAAAATTGCCTACAAGTCTACTTCAAAGCTTTTGACTTCAACATCTACAAAGCGTACTTTATCTCTTTGCACTTTCGTTTTTTCACCTTTTGTTTTTGTTCTGTATATTCGATCCCCCTAAAACTTTACCCACTTTCCCATCAATCATCCCCTCAAAGTTGAGAAGAGGAATAAAAGTAAGACTAATATTTAATTCAATTTCCAACGACTCACTCAGATCAGAAAAAAGTTGATTAGATATAGCCTGAATTTTACCTTGGATGTCGATTACTAAATCTTCTAGAATTTGAATTCCTTCCTGAATCATTTTATCTCGTACATCTACCCATAGATTCTGAAGATGACGGAAACAGTATTCATTGACTGTCTTAATTAATTTTTGAGCATTTTTCTGCTTCTTAAATCGGACTTTATAAATATTTTTCTGACTCCTGCGTCTCAACTTTATTGAAAAGATTATCAAATACTTGAAGAACTGCTGTGAGTGAACCACCCCCAGACTGATTTAATTTATCAGACTTTGACTGATTCAATATCTGATCAGTCAACTGTTCGATTTTTGTTTTTATCCACTCTTTAGCATCTGTGTCAAATAACCTTAATTCTTCTTCAAATCTTTCAATTAATTTTTTCCTGTTGCTTGGCTAACTTTTTTACTTCTAAAACTTGCTGATTAGCATGATCAGGTTTTTCGGCATATTTTTGGACGTTTTATTTCAGGGGTTTCCAGTTCAATTTTCCAGCCTTGAATTTGTGTATTTAAACTATCCTCAATCGCTTTAGCTGATTTTTCCAGTCTTAGCAAAACATCCTCTAAAAGATTCGCTCCAGAATTTTGAATAATAGCTTGAATTACTGCTGCTTCAATTTCTGGCATCCCACTATCTATTAATGCTTGAGGGGCAATTTTATGAGGAGGTGGAATTAATTTATAACCATCTTCATTTTTGATGGGATACCTGGCACTGAAGAAATCTCTAAAATCTTCAATATCAGCTTGAATTGCTGTTTCTTGAATAATCAACTTTGCTAAAAGCGTCTGTCAAGAACTTGCCGGATAAATTATCTGACTGGGAAAGCCAAGACTAATTAACTCTCGCTTTAAATCATTAATGACTTCAACAATTTCTCTGTCTTTTGTGGTCTTTAAATCAACTTTGTTCAGGATAAAATCAACCTTGCCGGCATTCTTCGTTAGTATTTCCTGGCGATTTTATACTACTTCTTTGAACAAGTCGTAAACAGCATTATCTTTATAGGAAGTATAGTCTAATATAAATAGGATGGCGTTATAACTGTGCAGGGCTTATAATGCAGTTTGCTTTAATTTTACAGTGTTGAAATTAGCAGAACCCCACTCATTATGGCCAGGAGTATCTAGTAAAGAGAAGCCTGTTAATGAGAGGGATTAATTAATAGCTGCTATGGGATGTTCAACTTCAAATCTGATTGTTGAATCTGGATTATTTTTGCCTCTAATTTCGTGAGTACACTCTAAAGATTTATTTTGAATTTCTACAGCATTACCTAAAGCTAGAGTTACAGGCTGGTGGTTGAGCTTCTGATATTCTAAAAGTCTAGGAGTTGTCGCATGAGGAATATGTTTAATATCGGTGCGACAAATAGTACAACGCATTTCCACTAGCTAAAATATCAGCCCCAATTACGGAATTGAAGAAAGTACTTTTACCAGCTTTCGTTGCTGCGACTACTGCTACTTGACACTTTTGCAAGAACAAAATCTGTAAAGTTTGGACGAGATTATTTTCAACAGTTTCTAATCCCTGGGTATTATTTCCTTCCCTGGATTTTCCCTCTCGAAATTCTTGCAGGTACTGTAAAATTTTGGTTCCAGTTTACTTAATTCTATTATGTAGTTGTTGAAAGTTTTCAGAAAACATATGAGAAAACATATTTTGATGATTTTGATTGATAGTAGATGATGGATGATAGTTTGATTCTAGAGGTTGATGGTTGGGTGTAACTATTTTTTCATTGGTTTAAAATCTTGGTTTGGGATCAAGAATTCCGTAATTTCATGTTGAGCATAAATCTTGACTTTGGTGATAAATGTGAGTTGCAAATGCTCAATTATTTGACTAATTCGCTGAATAAGTTTGTCTGGAGTAGGAATTTCTTCTCCTTTCACAATAACTTCTACAACTCCATGATTGAAAAAAGTTTCAGTCTTGACTCCGTCAGTTATGAGTAAGTAGTTGAAAATTTCGGTAACCGCTCCAGCATTCCCCCTCTGCAAGTTCCATGAGACTTGCAGAGGGGGAATTTAGATCATTATTTTTCATTGAAGATTCTCCTTTAGTCTATGTCAAAATGAGAGGAAATAAGTTGTTGATTCTGGAAATTAACAAGTTGTTGTTGTTGAATAGCCATAACTTTGTTTTTAGCGTAATAATGACTGGGGATAAAAATTAATTCTTCGTTGAATTCCCAGAGAACTTCGTTAGTAACTTCTACCGCTTATCGAAAACTTTATAAAGCAGGAATTGATGGTTCTCTGTCAATATATGCCATTAAACAAATCAGATATTGCTGTAGTCTTATGGCTAAACGCAAACAATCTTTTTCCACTTCATCTAAGGCTTTTTGCCGGATTAAATCTTTAATTTATTTTTGACTTTTATCTGCTAGTTCACAATATTTTTGCTCCAATGCTGCATATTTTTCAGATAATTCATTGGTAATTTTTCGGTGACGCTCTGCGGCTTGTCTAACTTTTGAGCTACCCCATGAATAGTAAAAGCTCTGACAACTACTCCCAGTGCCACATCAACTGCACCAAGAATTAAAGGTAAAACCATTAATGAGGGATAAAAAAATCTTTGTTTGTAGTTGGGATGAGGCTCCAAATATATCTCTAGTGCCCCAGCTCAACTACAAACCTAATTATCAGAAGGAAACAAAAAGGATTGCTTCTTATTGTTTAGCGATCGCTTCATCAATCACTTCTCAATTCAAAAAATATTTTGAGTTTCCTTCCTCAACTAACTTTTGGGCTACCCCATGAATAACAAAAGCTCTGACAACTACTCCCAGTGCCACATCAACTGCAGCAATAATTAAAGGTAAATTATAATTTACTCCAGGAAAAAATATTTATAACTGAGTGGAGAAGCAACAATATTGACTTCCTAATGTTTATAGTAATTACTTGTGAATTTACATCTAGATTTACCTCCCCTAGCCCCCTTTTGAAAGGA
>JAJEAQ010000090.1 GCA_022822685.1 Trichodesmium sp. jk18x7bins.61 | reverse complement strand
AATTTTATCTAGTCAAGTCGATGGAGAAATTAATGGTGCAGCTACTGTTTCAGGAACTATAAATGATTTAAGTTTGGCAGGAATAAAAGCCAATATCAACGGCAATGTTAATCTTGATAATCATCAAATTAATGCTAATGCTCAAGTAAATAATGGTAGTTTTCAAGCATTTGTTAATACTGAGGAATTACTAATTAATCCTTTGATTGATTTAGGTTTGTCTGTAGTAAATTCTGGCATCATCGCTGATCAGCAGCAAATAAATAATATTAAAAATTATATTCCGAAACTGAAAAAAATTAACGGCCTATTAACTGGGAAAGTTAATTTATCAGGAAATATGACAAACATTGCGCCGGAAACTGTTGCAGGTGATTTAATCGGAAATCTCAAAATTGACACAGGCACAATTAACGCTACAGGTAGTTTAAATTCGGGAAACTTCCAAACTCAGGTAAAAACTAATCAAATATCTCTGGCTGCTATCGAAAAATTATTAATAGAAACAGAGATGATTTCGCGAAGAACTAATATTTTACCAAGAGATACCCAAGGGCAAATTCAGGGAGGAGCTACTGTATCGGGAAATATTAATAACTTAACTCCTGAAGGAATTACTATTAATAGTGATGGTCAACTCATTATTGCTGAAGGCACAATTAACGCTACAGGTAAATTAAATAATGGGAATTTTCAAGCTTCCGTTAATAGTAGTAAATTAGGAGTAAATCCACTTATAGAGATAGGAGAAGCAATCTTAACATCGGGATTAGTACCAGTTGCACCGAGTCAAATCGAAACCTTACAAAATCAAATTCCTACTATCAAGTCATTAAATAGTCAAGTTAATTTTAATACTAATTTATCTGGAAAATTGAGAAATTTAACTCCCGAAGCAATAACTGCTAGTGCCAAGAGTCAATTATTTATTGATGAAAATGCGATTAATATTACTGGAGAACTAAATCAAGGAAATATTTTAGCAACTGTAGATACAGAAAACATTTCCTTGAGCTATTTAGAAAAAACCGTCAGAAAAACTGGTTTATTTTCCCTGCCAGCTAATATGACTTTACCTCCTGGAGTCGCAGGAGAAATATTTGGGAATTTGAGCGTATTTGGTAATTTAAAGAATCTGAATCCTGAAGCTATAGTCGCAGATGGAAAAGGAAAATTAATAGTTGGTAATAATACAATTAATGCCACAGGTAAATTAGACAATGGTCGTTTTGAAGCAACAGCGATCGCTGATCCCATTCCCTGGAGTTTTGTAGAAGAAATAGCTAAAGAAATAAAGGCAGTTCCCACAGATGCTCTACCTTATTTAGGGGTAATAGATGGAAATATTCTCGGTAGTGCCAAAGTAGCCGGAAATTTAGCTCATTTGAATCCAGAAGCGATCGCTGCTGAAGCTGAAGGAAAATTAATTTTCGCTGATGGTGGAGCAGTAAATATTACTGGAGAATTAGTAGGTCAAAAATGGGAAGCGGCTGTAGTGGGTGATGAGATTCCCTTAGAGCAATTTTCGGCAGCATTAGAAACACAAGAACAAGCCAAACCGACTATTGCTGCAATTAGGCAAGCAGAACAATTATTAGGGCAAGCCCAAAATTTACCTGTCATTGGTGGATTTTTGAATACAAATATTGACTTATCCGGAACCCTGGCAAATTTAACTCCAGAAGCTATAGCCGCTCAAGCTAAATTAACACTTTCAGAGTTACCTATTATTCAGAAACCTTTTAATGGTTTATTGGGCTGGAATCAGAAACAAATAAAAGTAGAAGAAGTGACTATTCCACCCACAGTTACTTCTAATGGAGTAGTAGATGTAGATTTTCCACCGCAAAAACCTCCAGCGGTTTCGGGAATTAATCTGAATGTTAACTTGTCAGATTTTAACTTGGAATCTCTACCAATAGAAAAATTTACCCAAAACTTAGCTATAGAAAAAAAGAGTGAATTATTAATAGGTAGAGTCAATTTTGATGGTAAAATTATTGGCAAATCTATCCCAGATTTGAGTTTAGTTGGTGACGTGGTAGTGCGCAATTTAGCAGTCAATGCAGTAGATTTTGATTCCCAATTATCTGGGCAGTTAAATGCAGGAATTAGTGAGGGGGTGAATTTTAAAATTGCTGGTGAGCAAGACCGTTTGGAGTTAGTATTGGATGAAAGTTATTTTCCCACTGCTTTCTTAGTGAAACATGACCAGGCAAAACTTGAAGGCGTGACTGAGGGAGAAAATTTAGTCGTGAGATTAGAGCAATTTCCTCTAGAGTTGTTGGGTTTAGCACCAGCAGCCCAGTTTGGTATCGGGCCAGTTGCCGGAGAAGCATCAGCAAAAATAGCTGTATCTGGTTTGAGAACATTCGAGTTTAACTCTATCAAAGCAGATGGAAATGTAGCGATCGCTAATCCAGCCATTGGTTATATAGCTGGGGATAGTTTCACAGCAGATATAAATTATGCTGAAGGCAAGGCAAGTCTCAATGATGGCACATTTTTATTAGGTGATAGTAGATATCTGCTGCAAGGGAGCGTAGATATTAATTCTCCCGGAGCCAGTTTTGACCCGAAATTTGCAGGCAGTCTCAAAATTCAACAAGGGGAAATTCAAGACATTTTGACTGCTATCAAATGGTTTGACTTAGAAGATATTCAGCAAGGTATAGGAGCTCCAAATTATGCCAGCGCTGAAGATGTGCAACCAGTTGCAGTCGGATTTCCAGAAAATACACCTATAATAATGCAGTTGCGTCGCTTTGCAGAGATTCAAGCTTTGCTCAAACAACAGCAAGAAAGTCAACAGCCAAATACTCCCATACTAATACCACCTCTTGCTGATTTAGATGTAACTTTTTCTGGGGAAATAGCAGCTGCTGGCTCTTTGCAATCTGGTATTGACGGTGAGTTTGATATCAAGGGTAGTGATTGGAGTTGGGGACCATATATAATAGACAATTTTCTGCTACAGGGTGAGTATGAAAATGACGTCTTGACAATCAAACCAATGGAAGTGCGGGTAGAGGAGGCTTTATTAGCTTTTAATGGAGATATTGGCCTAGAAAATCAGAGCGGAGATTTACGGCTAGAAAATGTCGATTTAGCAGAAGTACAAAAGTTTGCTCAAAATTACGTACCTCCAAATATCAATATTACAGGCAAGTTGAGCGCTGAAACAGAATTAGGAGGGAATTTTGAAGATCCTAGAGCGATCGGCGAAATCAATATAATAGATGGGACTTTAAACGAAAAACCAATTGAAAAAGCGCAAACCAGTTTTAGTTATGCTATCGGGCGATTGCGTTTTGGTGGGGAAGTTTCTGTGACTGGAGATCCAATTTTGTTTAGAGGTGATGTACCTATTGACTTGCCCTTTGCCACAGCGTCAGCAGGTAGTGATTTAATTAATGTAAGTGTAAACATTAAAAATGAAGCTTTAGAGATAGTTAATATTTTGACTGATCAGGTGACATTAGATTTAGGTCAAGGAAATGTGTTATTAGAGATGAGAGGAACATTACAACAACCACAAGCAGAGGGGTATGCTAAATTTGCTGATGTCAGTGTAACGGCGGCAGCCTTTCCTGAGCCTTTAACAGACTTAGAAGGTACAGTTTTATTTAATGGCGATCGCATAGAAGTAAAAGAAATTCAAGGCATCATTAGTGATGGTATAGTCGAGGTTATTGGTGTTTTACCACTTTTAGAACCTTTTGACAACGAGGATCCAGATATTAATAATCCCCTGACAATTACTTTAGACAAACTAAATGTAGATTTTAAAAGAGCTTTTCAAGGTGGTATTGATGGTAAAGTAGTGATTTCAGGTGCAGCTTTTCAACCTGAAATCAGTGGTAATGTTGGAGTATCCAACGGTCAAATATTTTTGAATCAGGCAGCAGGTTTAGCAGCAACAGCAGGAGGTAATCAAGAAAATGCTTCTAGTTTTGGCATGGGAGGAATTGAGATTGGTTTGAATAATTTTCTAGTGACTCTGAGCGATAGTCTACGCATGGTTAGTCCAGGAATAGCTAATCTTCAGGTTTCAGGAGGCTTAGGAATTAATGGCACTCTCAATGATATTCGCCCCAGTGGTGTGATTGATTTGGAAAGTGGTGTGATTAACTTATTTAGTACAACATTACGTTTAGATCCTAACTATAACAATACAGCCAAGTTCACACCGGATAGTGGACTTGACCCCATTGTAGATTTACAGTTACTAGCATCAGCTTTTGAAACCAGCGGTACATTGTCACCAGCATCACCCTTGTCAGCCGAGACAATAGACGCTCCATCTCCAGGAACTTTGAGTAGTAGCCAGAAAGTGAATATTATAGCCAAAGCGCAAGGTCCTCTATCTGAATTAGAAGATAATCTAGAGTTGACCAGTTCACCACAGCGATCAGGGGCACAAATAGTTAGTTTATTGGGAGGTAATATAATCAATACTCTTAGTGCTGACAGCAGTTTAGCATTAGCGAATGTGGCAAGTACAGTTCTATTTACCAACTTACAACAGGATATTATTGAAGCAACTGGCTTAAGTGAATTTCGGCTATTTCCTGCTAGCATTCCTAAACGTGGCTCGCGACGTGCTTCGACTTTAGGTTGGGGTTTAGAGGTTGGTATTGACGTAACTGATCAGGTGGGAGTATCTCTGACTCAACTTTTTGCCGCTAATGAGCCAACAGAATTTTCTGTAAATTATCAAGTCAGCGATCGCGTGCAGCTCCGTGGAGGTAGTAATTTTAATGATAATACTGTGCTATCAGTTGAGTATGAAGTTCGGTTTTGAGCTACTACAATATAGCAAAGTTTTTGGCAATTGCTATTGAATTGGTTTCAATATCAAACATGGTTTATCCTTGGGTAAGAACTCGCGAATAACATCACCCTTGGGTTCAACAAATTCTGTTTCATGTTCAGCTACTTGATTAAAAGCTGTTTTCCCTCCTAACTGAAAAGCGATTTCACCCCCTGGTGTTTTCCGCAGTGGAGTGCCATCATTTCTGCTTCTGCCAGTAATAGAATCAAATTGTACTCCCACAAAAACTGCGATCGCTGCCTAGGGAATAGAAGTAATATTTGCTGTTTTGAGAATTTGATCTACTCCCGTCCAATTATTAGCTAAACTACCATTTTTGGCTAAATGATATAATAGAGTTAAGGCATGAGTTTGGCCTCCGCCAAATTGATATTAGAGGTTAAAGATAGCAGAAGTTCCGGTAGTTTTTCCGGACAAACGACGCATTACTTGAGATGCCAAATCCACCAGAGACTTAGTTAAATAAGTACGTTCAAAAAAATGCTCTGGTTGTTGATAATCTACCGGAGCCTTATTGTTACGAACTTGAGCGAGATGAACTGCAAATTCAGAATTATCTAGAGGTTTGCCTTCTCGTAAATCTTCTCTAGGCACTAAGCCATCTATTTTGTACCATGCTTTAATTGCCATAATATTTTTCCCATTTTTTTATTCAATAAGTTTGTAGTTGGGCTTTAGCCCCTTTCTGCTCATGCTGAGGCAGAAGACTGTAGGTAGGGTTGAGGCACAAAACCCAACAAAATCCCAAAAATCAGTTGAGGCACAAAACCCAACAAAATCCCAAAAATCAGCAGCAGACTGTAGGTAGGGTTGAGGCAACGTTGAGCATGGAGCCTCCCTGAACGCGGAGCGTCTCTGAAAGAGAAAACCCAACAAAATCCCAAAAATCAGCAGCAGACTGTAGGTAGGGTGAAGCCTCAGCAAAACCCAAAGGAAAAATAGGCTTGACGCATTTTTTAGTTGTCAACGCTATATACTATACCAATTATCAAAAAGAATGCTATGCTTGCTTGGGGCCAAAAATAAGCGTTCAAATCACCAAATCACCAAATAGCGGGGATTGGCGACTATATATAGTATTTGGAAATCAAAAATACTCGTACATCAAAGTTTTTAGTAATTGGTATTAGACTTGTCGCTTTATAACAGAAAAAAAGGCGTAAACCCTGACTCTGTAAAGCTTCTAGTTATTTTTGTGGAAAAAGGCTAGAAATGAATACTCAGTCTAGGTTTGAGCGATTTTGTTCATCTATTTAGCGACAACTCTATTATAGTTGGGTTACCCTTGCGGGAAGCAAGCTACATTTTTCAACCCTACCTACACAATCTAATACCAACTTTTACCATTACTCAAATTGTTTTTGTATCTATTTTTAATCCTACCAGGGCATCAAAACTTATATGCCTAGCCTACTTTTCCAGTAGGGCGATCGCTAAAATGTATATTCAAAAAAACCTAAAAAAAGGGAAGAAGTTTCCCAGGGTGTTTTAACCCCTAGTTTAACTAGCCTGGCGAAAAAATAAGCCCTCTCCCGAACGAGTCGCGTCAGAATCACAGCCCCAGATACACATCAAGTACTTAACAGTCAACATAAAACCCACCCCAAACAACCAAACAACCAACACACAAACACAAACTCCAACCCCATAAAC
>JAJEAQ010000793.1 GCA_022822685.1 Trichodesmium sp. jk18x7bins.61 | reverse complement strand
GAGAGAGCACAGGATACTTTGCTTTATTCACCTCTTAGAAAGGAGAATCCGCCCGGCGTCCCATTTTCTAAGGGGGGATGGGAAGATAAAACAGAGATTCTAGGGCTCGAAGTTTTTTATAATTAATTATCCGAACATGATATTAGCCACAAGTGCAAAACACTATGTAATTTTACCCTGAGAATTAATATTCAAGGCACACTAGGTATTTGTTTACTCAGTGGTACTCCTGATAGTGACATAATCATTGCCTTAGCAAGTAAAGATAGTCTCCAAGGTTTTGGAGGCCATGACCAAATTTTCGGCAACCAGGGAACGGATGTGCTCCAAGGAAATCAAGGGGATGATATTATTTACGGTGGACAAGATGGGGATACTATTTGGGGTGGTGGACAAGGAAATGACTTAATTTATGGAGATTTAGGTCTAGACTGGTTAATGGGGGATTTAGGTAGGGATACTATTACTGGGGGTGAGGGTAATGATTTATTTGCTATTGGTAGGCGTGGGGGTTTATCTTCCACTGGAGGAATCAATGTGGAAGATGCAGATGTGATTACAGACTTCGGTAATGGTAACGATCGAATTATTCTCACCGGAGATTTACAGTTTAGTGAATTGAATATACTGCCATCTGAAGGCAATACTATTATTCGAGATAGATTGACAGGAGAATATTTAGCAATATTACCAGGGGTGACAAATCTTGAGGAATCAAATTTTAACTCTATATTAGGAGAAGTGGAGTTAGGCCAAATGTTACCTATTTCAGCACAAGCAACTTTTTTCGGTCAAATAATTAATTTAGAGGTCGCACAAACTCCATTTGAGCAAGCAAGGTTTAATGTTTCGGAGTAATTTGCCAGACGAGCAAGGAATGTTATTTCCTCTCAACCCTCCTCGTACAGCCAATTTTTGGATGAGAGAAATGTATTTATAAATCTTGATATGGTGTTTCTGAGGGATGGGGAAGTACAAGCAATTTTTTCTAATGTATCACCTTGCGAAACTGAACCTTGTCCTACTTATGGACCAAATACTCCTGTCGATCAAGTGATTGAGTTAAGAGGAGGGAGGGCGACAGAATTAGGTTTAAGGGTAGGCGATCGTATAAATATTCAGCTTATTTAACTAGCTTCGTCAGAATCAAAAAGGTAGAAAGGAACAACTAAAACACTTAATCATTAATTAGGTTCGTGGTTGTGATGTGGTGACTAATGTTCTAGCTGATCAAAATACCAATTCATAGTGGCTTTTAGCTTGAACTTTCCTATCCCTAACTTAATCAGTCAATGTCAGATATAGCGCTTCGCGCTGGTATAGTTACAGATTAAAATAGGGGAACTGTTCAGTCAAAGGAGATTCAATCCTGATTTGTAAATACGCGAGAGCGAAGCGCTATAATTTCTATCTTCTGAGAATTTGAAATTTAGGCTCAGCTTTTTACCAGATATTTTCTTTCTGCATTTATCAGAACATCTAAAGATAGACTACTCTTCCTTGTTACTTTGGAATTTTGAGTTTTAAATTGCTTTTGCACCCATCCCAATACCTCTAGTTATCAAAACATCAGCAATAGTAGGGCAATAAGTTGGTAGTTCAAAAGTGGCTGGATTAACAGGATTTTGATATGTAAAATGGCGATATTCTAAACAGAATCTATCCCAAGCTCCTATTTCAATTTTAAATATTACTATTATCGCTTCTATCAACCAAGGAGACAAATTAAAACGGAAGTAAATTCGTTTCCTGAGATACACACAAAGTTCTTCAATGATCTGATTGACTGTAATTTGTGGGTTCCCTAAAATCAATTTTTGTATTTTTTTGGACTGAGGTGGATTTTCGACTAAATAAGTAACTACTCTAGCAATATCCTCAGCATGAATAAAATGGAAACTACCATCAGTCTTTAACCATCGGATGAAACCAATATATTTAGTTATTTCTGGCAAACCAGAAGAAAGATGAGAATATGGTTTTTCAGCATCTCCTCCCAAAACTAAGGTAGGAAAAAGACAAGTCAGAGGTAGTAGATTATCTAGTCGAGATAACTGATACATACAGTCATACTTGGAACGAATATAGTCAGAGCCAATCTCCCTAGCCTTTCTAAGTAAATTATGATTCCGATCGAGAATACTAGCTGTTGAAAAATAGATGATATTTTCGCATACCTCTGGATTAAGTAATTTGATCAATCTCACAGTTTTGACGACATTTATATCAAATACCTCTTGTAAATTTCCCCAAGCAGTAGCAGCTAAAATTGCTACATTAATCTCCTGAAGTAAGGCTGAAAAATTTTCAATTTCTCGGAGATTAGCTGACAAGATATTAACACCCGAACGAGCTTTGTAATCAACTTTGAGTTTCTTCGGGTTTCGCACCAATAAGTAAAGTTCATGTTGAGTATTTTGAATTAATGACTCAACAATGTAGTGACCAATACACCCACTAGCACCAGTAATGAAAATCCGTTTATGGCTCATAAAAAAGGTTTGAAGTTTTAGGTGTTGACATCCCCCTCTTCCTGACAACAATACATTAAAACCTTGCACCTCGATGAAAAAAAATATATCACAGTCCAACTAAAGTCATCTAGGCTCAACAGCAAGCTTTTATAATCGGCTTATAGAACCCATTTGGGCTCTCCTTACCTAACCATAAGCCTTACAGTTTCTTGCTTTCATCATCATGGAAAGAAATGGTTCCCAAACACTTAATCCTGGGCTTAAATTGTTCGATATACTAGCTACTGAAAAGGTCAAATTTTATTGAAAAAGATGCCAAATGGGTTCTATAGTCTGCTTTCATGCCTCGGTAAAAAAATTAGAGCTTTCAACTGGGTAAATATAGGGCTATCCATTAAGCTTAGGACATCCATATGCTTGCCTCTTGCCTTTCAACCCATATTTTTGTCCTAACAAAAAAACGTACTGCTATATTTTACATTTTCTTGACGAGGTATTTTCATCTATCCCACGATACTGGGCGCGGGTAGAATGTTCACTCCACAAGCAAGATGGATAATTTATTTCAGGAAAATCTCTTAAGCTGTTACCGCTAACAACTTGTCTACATTTTTCGCAGTTTCAAAGAAAAATGCCACATTTTCTTCAGGAGTCTTTTGCAAAACGCCATGTCCTAAATTCAAGATATGACCTCGGTTGCCAGCTTGACAAATGGTGTCCAAAATTCGAGACTTGATCAACTCCTTAGAGCCAAAAAGTACACCAGGATCTATATTTCCCTGGACACCTACATTTCTACCAAGGCGATGTCTTGCTTCAGCAATATCTACAGTCCAATCTATGCTAACTATATCAACACCAGTCTGGGGCATTCTCTCTAGTAACCCAGCACTACCATTGATATAAAGAATGAATGGTGTATTAGGGTGAGCAGTTTTAACCTGTTGCACTACTCGTTGCTGATAGGGTAAGGCAAAAGTTTCATAATCTCGAGGGCTAAGTTGGCCAGCCAAAGAATCAAACATTTGGATAACTTGTGCTCCACTGTTGATTTGATAGCGGGCATACAGAGCGATCGCATCTCCCAGTTGATCCAAAAACTTATGCAACATCTTAGGCTCACAAAAAGCCATTCTCTTGATCAAAGTATAATCCTTACAGCTCTTGCCCTCTATAGCATAAGCAGCTAAAGTCCAAGGAGCACCCACAAAACCCAAAACTGCTGCACTGTTGCCCACTTCTTGTCTGAGAGTTTGTAAAATTTCCTTAATAAAAGGTAGAGACTCTTCGGGTTCAATTAGATGAAGTTGATCTATTTGAGATTGGGAACGAATCGGAGGGTCAATAATCGGGCCTTTACTTTCCACAATATCAAAATTAATCCCAATTCCTGGTAATGAAGTTAAAATGTCTGAGAACAAAATCACACCATCAGGTGCAAAGGCGCGGAAAGGTTGTAGAGATATTTCCACAGCAATATCTGTTTGTTCGGAACGCTGGCGAAATGAGGGATACCTCTCTCGTAAATCTCGATAAGCCTTCATGTAGCGCCCCGCCTGCCTCATCATCCATACAGGCGGACGCTCTAATACTTCACCCCGAGTTGCGCGTAATAAATACGGTAGTTGGCTTGATTCGGCCATCTTCACTTTACCTTCTTAATTCTATAATTTTCCCATCTTAATCATCAGGAGCAAATCTATCCTGATCTGTTAGTTTACAGGGGCGTGACTACTCTGGAAATAGTGGATTTTAGATTGTAACGAAAGTTTACTTGACCCCATCAGAAACCTATTCAATTGTCTTTGTCTAACTAAAACCCCGCCGGGGCGGGCGAGGTTTAAGAAATAGGTTATTTCAGATTCTTTTACAAAACCAAACATACATCGGTTTGATCATGCCTACCTACTTAGAATCTATCAATCAATGTTTTTATTTCCCAGTTCAAAACCATTTTCTTTAACATAAACATAAGGAATAGTTTTGGCTTGAAAATCAACTATATTCGCTGCATTTTCTACCCACTGACAATAAAGAGGGTTTAATTCTTGATATATCTGTTTAAGATTTTGTATTTCTGCCTGAAGTTGATTTGCTTGTTGATTAACTTTTTGTACTTGTTCCTGTAGATGTTTTCCCCCTAAATATACTTGCTCTTGTAGTTCATACCATTCTAGTCGCGATTTTTTCGGTGCTAATATTTTTCTTTTCTGATTAAGTTGTACTTCTAATACTTTCAGAGATTGATTAATTTCTTTTAGTTCTTCTCGCCATTGTGCAGCTTCTTCAGCATTTTTTTGACCAAACTCAGCTAATGCTTCTGGGGTATGATATTGAGGAAAACTAATATTAACCCGGAAAGAAGAACGTTTCTGACGCAGTGCATCTATTTGAGTTTGTAAAACATCGATTTCAGTTTGTAAAGAATTTATTTCTAATTTGAGTTCAGCTATATTTTCTTTCATCTTAAAATGTTGCTGGAGACCCACATTATAATCTGTGATTTAATACCAGGAGGAAAGCAACCAGCAAATAAATTACTTCCTCCT
>JAJEAQ010000357.1 GCA_022822685.1 Trichodesmium sp. jk18x7bins.61 | reverse complement strand
CTCAAATAATTCTTGCCAAGCAGAGGCTCCTCCTAAAAGCACTGTCTGAAAGTTGGATAGCCAGTTGGCTGTTTCTAAATTTTGCATCAGTTTTTGTAACTGGGTTGGCACAAGAGAAATGAAAAATTCATTTGGATTAATACTCCATTCAGTTTTGTCGAAAATATTTCTATATGAGGGCAAAATCACTAAATTTCCACCACTGGTAAAGGAGCGCATAAACTGCATCAAACCACTGACATGATATAGAGGTAAAACACAAAATGAGTTAATTTTTTGTATTTGGAAATATGTTTGGAAACCTCGCACTGATGAAATCAATGTTTCCCATGTATGAATAGCAAATTTAATTTTTCCAGAGGAGCCTCCAGTAGGAATCATAATAGAATGATGATGGAAAAATTGATGGTTATTACCATCGTTACAGGTATATTTTGTAGACAACAAATCATCTGTTGCTAACCTAGAACGTTCTCCTAAAATGGACTCCATAAATTTGGGTTCAATAGCATTCCCAAAAATTATGTCTGGCTGTACTAATTTGAATACTTGCTCCCATTCTAGCTTTCCCCAATTTTGATTACATAAGAATACTTGACAACCAGCAGCAACAGCAGCAACAAAACTGGCAATAAATTCAGTTGGTTTTGATTCTGATATTAATATTTTCGGTGGGGTTTCTGGATGAGATATTTTGATTAATTCCGCAAATCTTTTTTCAGTAATACAAAAAAAATTAGCTGAGAAGAAGTTTGTATCCTCTTTGTTTTGATGCTGTTTCAGATAGTTTAAAATTTTGTTCATAAATTCTCTGAGTGGATTTACTCTGCTTCATCAAACCAGTGAGTCACGCCAAAACCAAAGGCACGGTTTTTGAGTAAGTTTGGTTGTAATTCTGTAGCGAGTTGAAGTGCAGCTTTTCTGCCAATTTTTGTTTCAAATACAGAGGAAAAAACTGCATCAATAGTATGATTTTGGCAAAAGCTGCGCAGTTGCGATCGCGAACCAAAAATAGCAGGTTTAATTACAAATATTCCTGGCCAACCTTGTTGATAATATTGTTGCATTTGGCGCAAATTAGCTACAGATTCATCTAGGGCAATGGGGATGGAGTAGCGATCGCTTAAGTTCAACATTTCCTCAAACTGCTCAACAGGCAAAGGTTGTTCTATAAATTCAATTATCTTGATCTCTTCACATATTTGTAGCCATTGTTTTGCCTGCTCAAAAGTTAATCCGCCATTGGCATCTAATCTAAGTTTTATTTCACTAGGAAGTACTTTGACTAAGGTTTTAAAAATTTTTAGTTCATTTGGAATTTTACTAACTCCAATCTTCCATTTAAAAGTACGATATCCAGCTTGAAAAAGTTGTTGCCAAACTTCTAAAGCTGCATCTCCTCCTGGCAATAAACCACTATAAAAATTAGGGCTGTTTGGTTGTTTTTTGTGATTTACTGGCTGAATATTTTCCCAAGCTGACTCAAAGCCAAATCGGCAAGTAGGTAAATTATCAGGAATAGAGAAAATTGTTTCTGCTGTAATTTCCTTTGGTAACTGGCGGCAAAAATCTAAAGCTTCCGATAAAGTTTCTGAGCCAAACCAACTCAAAGACGCAATTTCGCCTAAACCTGTTTTCCCTGTTTCGTTGGTTAGTTGTAAAATTATTCCTTCTCGAGTATCCCAGATACCATAACTTGTTTTTAGGGGTTGTTTGAAATTACGTTTATAGGGATAAAATCTTAGTTGGTAGTGCATGATTTTTTTGGCATTAACCCTGACAACCCTCCCCTAATAGGCAGAGCTGATTTATTCTCATCATAGGAAAACTTTATAGTTTGAAATTTGTACATCCTGCAAAAGTTACTAAACATAGAGATAGAGTTGTAGATATTCTCTAGCGATCATAAATTAATTTTGGCTCTCACAGGGTGTGGAGCAAGAAGAAGAACCATAAAAATTAAGCAGTATTAGCATCAAATTATTATAAAATTTTGCACCTGTAATTTAAAATTCTATAATACTCTCAACCCATTCTCCAGGATTTTCTAAGTGAGTACTATGACTACATCCAGAAATTATTTTGAGTTTTCCCACGGGAAATAATGCTGCCATTTGTTGATTAATAGCTTGAAACTTATCATCATATTCTCCGAAGATTAATAATGTAGGAGTCTGATAATTTGATAATTTCTCCTATCCGAATTTCGGAGAGATTTTACTAATTAAAATGGATTATTTTGTAATCGCCTTTCTATGATTTTCAAAAAATTATGATGCTTTCTTAAAGATTGAAATAACTTTTGATTGTACCAGTTAGATAAAAATTCATAAAAGTTACCATTTTATAACTGAGTAGCTAATTTTAAATCTGACTGACGACAGAGCGATCGCCCTGCTTCACTTCTTAACCCTGGTGATGCTGACTCCAGTATCAATTTATCAAATCGAGGGGAAAATTCACAGCCATATATAATGCTAATCTACCTCCCATTGAATAATCAAATAAACAACATTTATTAATCTTTAAATCATCTATAAACTAATCAATCCTGTGGCAGTATTCACTATATTACAATACTTATCACTGCCAGCCATCATAGTCTTTCCATTACCAAGTAAGTCGGTAGTCTTGCATAGTAATGGTGAGAAGTAAAACTTGGTATTCAGCTAAATCTTGATTCAGGCAAATATCCTTGAGTTTTGTGGGAATTTGGTTGTGAAAAAAATCATCGCCCCCCAACCTCTAGCATTAATACCACCGCCCATACTTTTTCCAAATCCTCTATAACTATGCATATTTCTTGTCTCTTGTATACATGCCTCTTGCCTTTCTCCAGTCATTCTATTCGCCCATATATTGCTACAACTTCATCTCCAACATTCTCCTGACTTGTCAACCAAGCCCACATTTGATCGCCAAGAGAGAAATGCCACCATTCCTGTTGATGTTGCTGAAATCCCACCGATAACATTACCTCTGCTAATAACTGTCGATACTGATGATATTTCTGAGCTGCCCCATCCTTGCTCTCAAAATAATGATTGGGATAAGAGCGAGGGGATAACTCATCAATAGGGGAACCCATATCAATAGTTTTTCCATTACTATCCACCAACGTCACATCTACAGCAGCGCCAGTGCTATGAGGTGGTGGTGTAGCAGAATTAAGACTAGGAACAGCCCAAAACTGATAAACTAATTCTAAAATCTCTTGACGTTTTGCTTCAGTGAGGGATGGACTATCTAATGTTAGACCTTCAGCTTTTAATGTTTCTGTAAAAGTGTAATCTACCATGAATTTTTGTACAGCAATGGGGCGATAAGCATCAAATATTTTAATCTTCCAGCCTGGATAATTTTGTTGGAGTTTTGTTTGAGCTGCTATCAAACTATTTAATACTTGTTGACGCAAATAATAAGGTGATTTGACTTGACAAAGATGATAGGGCGCACCTACTTTTTGATATGGATGAGGTGACTCAATGGCAAATAATTCTAGGGAAATTGGGATTAATGGTTCGTGACATTCTTGAATTTTAATTTTATGATCAGGTTTCATATTTTTAAGCAGGAAGAAGAAACAGTTATAGATAATAAGGTGGGCAAATACCTCGTTAATTTATCATTAATATTAATAACTTAACACTTGCATATTTTAATACATATAGCACTACGAAAATACGCGTTTGACATTCTCGAAAAGCACAATCAACACAATCTCTGACTGTCTCAAAATCTTTAATTGTCTGCTTCATCCAATTTTTTCAGACAGACCACCAATTCTCTATTTTAACGTGAGTTCGATGGAAGTTTAATTGCTGAACTTTATATGCAGTAAGCTTTACAGCTAACCTTATTCCCCATACTTATTCTCAACTAGCAAAAATTAAGGAGTTGGGAGTAGGGAATTGGGAGTAGGGAGCAATTCTATCGCCTTCTGTCAAACCAGCAATTCTCTCCCCTTCTGCATTTTCCCAATTCCCCTCGCGGCTCCTGCTCCTTCCTGCGCCTCCCTACTCCCAATTCCTAATTCCTCAATCCAGGGAATAAGTGAGGGATTAGTAAGGGATTCCTTCCCAGCTCGCTTTGCTACGC
>JAJEAQ010000813.1 GCA_022822685.1 Trichodesmium sp. jk18x7bins.61 | reverse complement strand
ATGAAAGCTCCGACTGGGGGAGGCCACCTGACCCGATTCAACCTCCATATCCTGAAAACTTTGTATAAATTTGTTGACGATAGTCTATAAAATTAGCCTTCAGCCAGCAGTAGATGATCAAGAAAATTTCCCAGCAAATCGAGATAGCTAACTGACTATTGTAGCTAGAACTTGCTCTGGATCTTGAAAAAGTGGTGTACTTAAATAACGCTCACCAAAACTAGGCTGAATCATTACTATTAGTTTTCCTTCATTCTCTGGACGCTGGCCTACTTTTATGGCTGCACAGAGAGCTGCTCCTGTAGAAATACCTGAAAGAATGCCTTCTTCCTTAGCTATACGACGACCATAGGCGATCGCCTCTTCATCAGAAACTGTAACTATTTCATCAATAATCTCAACATTAAGTACACCAGGTACGAAACCTGCCCCAATCCCCTGAATTTTGTGTGGTCCAGCTTCCCCTCCAGATAATACCTGGCTATTAGAAGGCTCCACAGCGATCGCTTTAAAATCTGGCTTTAGTTTCTTAATCGTCTCTGCAACACCTGTAACTGTGCCACCAGTACCAACACCAGCCACTAGAATATCTACCTGATGATCTGTATCTTGCAATATTTCTAGTGCCGTAGTCTGGCGATGAATTTCTGGATTCGCCGGATTATTGAATTGCTGTAACATATATGCGTTAGGGTTTGAGTCAAATATTTCTTGTGCTTTGTTAATACAACCCGTCATTCCTTGGCTACCTGGAGTTAAAACCAGTTCTGCTCCGTAAGCCCGTAACATTGAACGTCGCTCCATACTCATAGTCTCTGGCATTGTCAAAATTAACTTGTAACCCCTAGCTGCAGCTACCATTGCCAGAGCAATACCTGTATTTCCAGATGTAGGCTCAACTAATACTGTTTTACCTGGTGTAATCAAACCTTCCTTTTCTGCTGCATTAATCATATTCACACCAATACGGTCTTTAACAGAAGCCGCAGGGTTCATTCCTTCTAGCTTGACTACTATTCTTGCTAAACAACCTTCTGCTTGAGGAATACGATTTAATTGTACTAGGGGTGTGCGACCGACTAATTCTGTAATATTATGAGCAATACGCATGATATACTATTAATTTTCTTAATTGACTACTATCTGGACTAAAGTCATTGAGGTTATAAGTAGTGGTAACAATTTATCCCACTACTACATTATTTTCTAATACATAGACTCACAGTAGCTATGATTACTTTTGCATATACAACATATGTTATGTAGAGAATCTTATCAGATATATATTTTTTTCTTTTTCTTTATATTTTTGAGTATAGTTTCTATGATTAAAATCATTCACTTTTGTGGAACTGTAGCTATCCTCAATTAGATTCTGACTATCGCTTAACACGCTTAACAATTGAGCCAAGTAGTTGACAGAGGTTACTATCAATAAATATTGCTACAAGGTTTTAGAGGGTAAGACTGAGAAAGAGGTAGTATATGTAAGGTAGGTAAAAAAAACCAATTTATCGAGGCTTAGTGAACACTCAATATTTACCCACCCTGCTACTCACTATACTACCGTAACTATCTTTTTTGAAATTGCTATTATTTACTCCCCCTGTATAGATATCAAATCTACTTTGAATCAGGAGTGGAGAATTATATTCATAATCAATCTTTTCTGGACAATAATCACTAGAATCCCAACACTTAGATCACTTCAGAGAAACTTGCTTTAGACAATTCCAGAAATGTTGAGAAGTACTACTGGGATTGACATCGATGATGCGCTTGACAAGCTTCCATGCTATATAAACAAATTTTATACAAACTCTCGACAAGCTAAATCTTGCCAAGACTTATTCAATTTTTATCTATAAACCTTGTCCCACTTTGGTGATTGAATATTTAATTTTAGCTGACTCGCCAGAGTAGCCCCACACGCTCAAATTGAGCGACAGGGTTATAAAGTGCGGAATTACTTCCGCACACAACCCCTCATGAATCCCAGAGTCAATTCAAATTAGAACTCGAATGTAGTTCTAATAGTACCGATAATTAGATCGTCATTATTATCATTTTGGTTAGCATTTGTAATTACAGTCACACCAGGAGTAATCGAGATATTATCTGTAACCTGATACTTGTAGAATGCTTCAATGTGCCATGACTGATCTTGTCCCAATCCTGAGGCCAAACCAGAGGGAACTTCTAATTCATTCATGTAAGGTTCCCTACCTACAACAATACCACCCAGGCTACCTTCTCTCAATAAGTCAGGGAAAGCAATAGTCGCACCATAAGTCCAGATTTCAAAATCACCTAAGCCAATTAGTTTCCCATCAAGATATGTGCCAAAGCCATTAATAGTTACCCAATTAGCTGCTCGCCAAGACATTTCTACACCATAAGCATTAGTGGAAACTGGTTTGGCAATATTTACTGAACCAGGCCTGCGGTTATTTAACTTAGCATTCAGACCATATATAGTATTAGCAATACCAGTACCAACATAACCACTATTTAAACTGCCACTATAACCTAAGCCTGTCGCTGCACCATCATCAAATCCAAAATTACCTGGTCCAAAATAACCATTATTATAGGTCAGCGCAATTTGAAAATTTCTGATGGGAGTAAATGTTAGTTGTGCCAGTGCCGCATAATCTCCATTAAATAGACCTTTTCCTTCATTTGGATCTTCACCTTCTGCTGCTAAGTAACCAAAAGATAGAGAAAATGGGCTACGAGAGCAAGCATATTGATCTTTACAACCAAAATCATACTCAACTCCAAGACCTTTACCACCCCCTAATCTATAGATGGGGTTCCTTTGACCAAAAGCACTCAGAGAGCCACTGCCTCCATCAAAGTCTTCCATGTAGGGATTTAGAGTGGGAACAAAGTCATACCAACTTACATTGTTAGCAGCAACAGTGACTCTAAAGTTATCTCTGACAGGGAACTTATAAAAAAGCTTGTC
The DNA here is from genome assembly GCA_022822685.1 of Trichodesmium sp. jk18x7bins.61. Classification (GTDB taxonomy): domain Bacteria; phylum Cyanobacteriota; class Cyanobacteriia; order Cyanobacteriales; family Microcoleaceae; genus JAJEAQ01. The sequence goes on along the minus strand of JAJEAQ010000813.1, from coordinate 3,923 downwards.
TAACTGAACTGTATCATCTGTATCCCCAAGAATATTAAAAGTTTGTTGTCCCTGAGATTCAGCTACTTTCTGGTTAAATGCTTGGGCATTACCTGCTTGTAACCTGGTGTATAACAAGTCCTCACCAGAAAAACTGGTATTGAAATTAAAACGCACCCTATATTGGTATACAGTTTGATCTTCATTTTGGGGACGATGATTAAACATTCCATACTGCCCTTGATCCTCAAAGTTATCAACTAGGGCAAAAATCACCTCACCTGTAAGTTTGGTAGTTGTAGAAAATTGATTGGCCTCCAATTCAGCAGCATGAGCCTCTAGAGCATCAACACGGCCTCTAAGAATAGCTAGTTCTGCAGAAAACTCTTCCTGTAACCTTTGTAAAATTGCCAGGTCTTCTCTAGTTACAGTATCTGCTATAGCAGCTTGTAAAAGTTCTGTAATTCTATCCAAGCAAGCATTAACACCAGCAGCAAACTCAAAACGGGTTAAAGCACGGTTGCCTCTATAAGTGCCATCTGGGTATCCAACGATACATCCATAACGCTCAACTAATGATTGCAGAGCCTGAAACGCCCAATCTGTAGGTTGAACATCAGAAAGTTGAGAGACAGAAGTAACCTGACCTTTTCTCTTTCTGTCTGGTCTAAAATTACTAGTATTTGGTTGACGAAGATTGCGACCTTCTCTACCATAGCTGTTTATTTGTTGTATGGTAGTTGCTGGATCATTACTAACGGAACTAGCTGAACTTGTTTCAGGGATTTGAGCTAATAGCTCTGTTTCCTGTGTATCTCCTAAAACATTTTCACCTGTTATAATTTGAGGCCGAACCTTATTAGTTGGTTGACTTTCAATCGCCACAGCGGTTGAGGATGCAACCAGGGTTGCTCCCAAGACTGCTGGACTAAATATAAGAAAATTCCAGAATATTTTTGACATTTTCCCTCTCATCCTCACACCGATTATAGGGAGACTATATTGTTGACTATTTTTTTAGTTTTGACATACTACCGACGTTGTGCTTAGACGACAACGGTGGATGCTTCGACCGGAAAATTTGTGACGCTCCTACACGCTCTACTTTCCCTTGCTTCCTGACTGAGGAGCTACGCTTTTTATGTCGGCGATCGCCCAAAACACCGTGGGGCAACTCTGGAGAGTCAGCTAATTGTAGCCTTGACAGGGGTGATGTCATACCTGTGTGTTGATAACAATCATAATTTTTTTGATGAGCTTTCCAGAAATATAATCACAGTTTAGCTCTCCACAACTGTCACAAAAATGGCAGCGTTCAGAGCAGTTCAGATCAGCCCTCTTGAGACAATTTCAGCCGTTCGGTTCATCAGCTAGGTACTAGCAAGTATCAGCTTGGTAGAAACTCAAACACTTGCAGATAAAAAATATTAGACCTCTCCAGTCTTAACCAGGTCAGGTATTTGCCCTGTCTACTCAGCTTTTAAAAGCTCTGGGAACCTTCAGACTATCTTTTTTTTTAGGTTTTTATAAATTATCTGTCGGGATTGAACGTACTCCATCTAAATCAAAGGTTATAGATGGAGTATGAAATGCTTGGGACAAACTGGCGTACGAGCGCGAGTCATAATAACTTTTGCTGATGAAACCCCTAGTCAAACACAAGCAACAAAAAACTTGATCATGGCTATGTAAAAAATGGTCCAGTCTCCAGCGTTCAGCTTTTACCGTACCAAATATTCAGTGTATGACATTAATCGTCACTCCCGCTTACCCCACCGTGCATCAAAGATTATAGGTGTGGACTACGCAGGGGATTCTGTTCATCCCACACTAAAAATTTTTAGTAAAGTAGACAAGGTAGCTGAGTGAAAGGTTATCACAGTTTTTGTAGATCAACAACCTCTATTCAAATTTTTTTGAATTTTGCTGCTGGCTGATGAATTTTTTGGGTATTGCTATACAAGTAGGGATCTTTATTTCTATCTCTACTTATACAAAAGAGCTACACCAATTCACATCACTACATCTACAGAACTAGAGGGTATATATAAATAAAATATTAAGCCTTGATGTAGGGTGGGTTAGGTGGGAATAATTCCACACTAATGATAGGATATTTTAAAACCCCGCCGGGGCGGGCGGGGTTTTGAGCCGCCGTAACCCACCGCAAATTTGCTATTTGATGCTGTTTTTAGATTTTTTTTACAGATATCTTATACCCATTTTTGATGAGTACCTTATTTACTGTGTCCTAATATAGAAAAGATTTGTCGTTGCTCAAATAGTTCCAAGAAGTGGCTATTAATTTTGTTCTCAGCAACTTCAGAACGCATAATTCTGAGAGCAACTTCTACAGGTAGGCCTTGTTTATAGGGGCGATCGCCAGCTGTTAAAGCATCATAAATATCTGCAATAACCATAATCTGAGCTTGAATCGGAATTTCCTGTTGCCTTAACCCCCGAGGATAACCACTACCGTCCAACTTTTCATGGTGTCCATAAGCAATTTCAGGAATCTGCTGTAGGTTTTTTGTCCAGGGAATCCGCTTCAAAAACTCATAGGAATGAGTTACATGAGACTCTATAGCTTGTCTTTCTTGAGGAGTCAAATTACCCCTAGGAACAGCAAGTTGAGCCATTTATTGAGGTGTGAGCAGAGTTTTAATTTGACCATCTATGTCTTTATATCTATAAAGCGATATTTGCTCCAGTTGCTTCAGTGGTTCTTCTGTTATTACATTAGGCTCATTAGCTGTAAGTATTATTTGCCAGTATTGGTTAAGTTTGGTAATTACTGCCTCTAGTTCTAAATCTAAATTTTCGATTTTTTGGCACACAAGACAATTTTTTTGAATATGTAGTTGAGATATATCAGATAAATGTTCGAGCAAGTATTTATACTGGTTTTGAGCATATTCCATTTCCAAGGTACGCCGAGCTACAGAAAATCTCTGCTTAATCAGCTCTAATTGTTCCTCATAGAGTTTTTTACGTTTTGTTAATATTGCTTCTGGAACGCCAATTTTACCAAAATCATGTAATAGGGCTGCATAACGAACTTCCTGGATTTGTTAGTTACTAAAAAATATTGCTGACAAAGGAGCACTATTAATTAAATTTACTTCTTGACACAAACTTACTGTTAATTTTGCCACTCGCTCTGAATGACCAGAGGTACAAGGACCTCTAGCTTCTATTGCTTGTATCGATGCTTTAACAAAACCCTCAAATAAGTTTTCTATACTCTCTTGTAGATGATTTCTTTCTATAGATATGGCTAGCTGCTTGAGACGCTAGAGAGTACAATATTCTCTCTTCCTTTTCTGAGTATGGCTGAGTTAATTCTTGAGCATTTTCTTTTGTCAGTACAACACCTGGTTTAACTTTACGGTTAATTAACTGAAGCACTCCAATTATTTCCTGATGCCGGTTTTGTATAGGTAAAATTAAAACTGAGCAAGTACGATAACCAGTCGTCTGGTCAAAACTTTTGTCAAATTTATAAGGAATATCCGTAGAAAGATTATAAGCGTCTGGTAAATTTAAACTCTTGCCAGTCATCGCAACATACCCTGCCAAGCTTTCAGATGTCATCGGTACTACTAATTTATGAAAGGAAGAGCCAGGCAAAGAATCGTTTTGAGCTACCTTGAAAAGTAAGTTAAGCTGTTTCCTATTGTCATGTTGGCGGGTAAGGTTGAGCCTGTCGCCGACATGAATGAGAATCACTTCTCTCCCCTCCCCTTTGAACCGTACGTGACAGTTTCCCATCATACGGCTCAGGCCTCACTTCAAGGCTTTTGGGCCTGAAAGATTCTTTGACTCAGATTCTGATCAATTTCCTGGATTGCTCCATTCGATTGTCCTTTGATGACCATGATCATTTCTGATATCTAACTTACATCTCAGTTAAAGTTTCTTTGTCTGAATATCCTTCGTATGAG
>JAJEAQ010000496.1 GCA_022822685.1 Trichodesmium sp. jk18x7bins.61 | reverse complement strand
CGGCGTTGAGCAGGGAGGCTCCAGGCTCAAACGCTTTTTCTCCCATCCTAGGTCCGACAGAGTGTTCTGTCTTTGTTGCTTCTGACTTACTCAAGGTTGTCTCCCTTGAGACTCTTTTGGGTTTACCTTGTTGTATCGTCTGATGTTTTCGAAATGGTTGAGCCTCCCCCCCGTAGAAAAGGGTGCTTGCCTATTCTGCGGTCGGGATTCGTTTTCACATATTGATGAAAAATCAGCATCAATATCACCTCCTTACCTTTTTGGTCGCCGACATGAAAGGTGTCCCATTTCAGACGACCAATTCAGGTCGCACAATCATAAATAAATTATCTATTGACTCTGACTATATTACTAATTAAAAAAATTTAGTTTGTAGTTGGGATGCGGCGCTTCAATTATAACTAAGAGACTGTTTGTAAATTAAATATTAAGGTAGCTAGAGTTGTTAATTATGATGGGTGACGGCGGACAAATAAAATTTAAACCCCGCCCTTACGGGCGGGGTTTAAATGAGGAGATATTGACCCCTCACCCATCCTACGCAATAATTTAATCTCGGTTTTACAAACAATCTCTAAGGGATAGATCAATGCTAACAATTAAACAGTTGTCATTGCGAGAGGGATATTTAACGGTTAACCTCTAGGGTAGAACATTGAGGCCCTCTAAACAATCTCCCAATTATGCCAAAGATCTAAATTTTTAATGATGATGGGTGACGGCGGATAACTAAAATTCTGATGAGTACAAGGAGATATTGACCCCTCACCCATCCTACCCAGGAATTTAATCTGAGTTTGACAAGAAGTCTCTAAGAGATACTTACTAACTATTTACCTATTTCTCTGGTGGATCTCAGATTTATCAAAGACTCTTTTAATATCGATTGTAGATACTTAGTAAGTGAGAATTGAGCTTAATTAGTTGGGGCAAATAATATGATGAAAAACATCAACAAGAAATTAGTGCTAGCTACTGCTATGACTGGTGTATTAGCTGTTGGTATTGCTACTGTTGCTGATCATCAGAAAGCTATTGCTGGAAAAGAGGGTTTTGAAAAATGTGCTGGTATTGTTAAAGCTGGCATGAATGATTGTGGTACTTCTAAGCATGAATGTTCAGGTCTGTCTACAGTGAGTGCAGATGCTGAAGAGTGGATTTACGTTCCTGAAGGCACTTGTAACAAGATTGTTGGTGGAAAACTTGTTGAGTCTAAAGCAGGTGCTAGTACTTCTGATGCAACATCTACGACTAGATAATTTTAATAAATATCAGCTATAAACTTAAATGATTATCGCAAAAATTGTGGTATTTTTGAATAAAGTGATGATTTGAATATAATAGAGTTTTCTAGGAGAAAAAAACTCTATAATAAATTTATTTGTTTCTATTTATAATTATTAAATAAAATCAACTTAAAATTCAAGCCGGCAACATTTTTTTCATCAACACAGCTTATGAAAACTGATTCACGATCTAAAAAATTAGAAATTGATATTATTCCCAAGTGGCAAAACAAAGGGGATTTACACTCTACTCAATTATGAAAAATTCAAGGGGCAGGAATTGGCTTACGACCGCTACACTATCAATATATTATTACTCAAAAACCTCAAGTAAATTGGTTTTAAGTTTGATCAGATAACTATTTCTGTTCTGGTGGTTTACCACTATTCCATTTAGAAAAAATTCGTCAATACTATCCAGTTACACTACATGGGGTAGGAATGTCTCTAGGTTCAACAGACCCATTAAATTTCGATTATTTAACTCGCTTAAAAAATTTAGCAGCTCAAGTTGAACCAGATTTAATTTCTGAGCATTTATCTTGGATATCTGTTAATGGTCACTATCTTAATGATTTAGTTCCTCTTGTTTATACAGAGGAGGTAATGGATTATGTAGCATCCCGCATCCTGCAAGTACAAGAATTTTTAAGTAGACAAATTTTGATTGAAAATCCATCTTCATACTTAACTTTTACAGACTCAACCATGTCAGAATGGGAGTTTATTCAAGGATTAGTAAAAAAGCTGACTGTTACTTACTTCTTGATGTAAATAATCTGTATGTTAATGCTATAAATAATGGATTTGACCCTCTAATTTATCTAGATGGTATCCCGCCACAAAGAGTCAAACAAATTCACTTAGCAGGTTATGAAGAAAAAGAAAATTATCTATTAGATACCCACGGATATCCAGTACATCCCCCGGTGTGGAAATTATATCAAGAAGCATTAGCCTGGTTTGGCGCAGTACCTACCTTAATAGAATGGGATACTGATATTCTCAGTTTTGAAGTATTAATGGCTGAAGCTAATAAAGCAGAGAAATTATTACAAAAAGTCAACAGATGAAGGCGATCGCTCTACAAAATTTATTTTTTCAAGCTGTTTGAGAAAAAGACTCTCTCAGCATAGAAGAGTTAAGCAAACATATCAAAGCACCAAATAATTTAACACCTGCTGAAAGTTTAGCAATTTACCGAGGCAATATCATTGGGAATTTGAGTAAAGCCTTAATGTTAATTTATCCTGTTTGTTGCCAGTTAGTGGGAGAAATATTTTTTAACGCAACTGCATTGAGTTTTATTAACCAATGCCCTTGTTTATCACCAGATTTAGGAGATTATGGAAAACAGTTTCCAGATTTTATTGCTAATTTTGAACCTGTAAAACATTTACCATATCTGTCAGATGTGGCGCACTTAGAGTGGCACTAGCATCAAGTTTTTAATGGTGAAGATATAAAAGATTTTAATTTCCAGGCTTTGAATGAAATTCCTCAATAAAAATGGGGAGAATTGATTTTTTATTTACCTAAAAATAGTGTGCTTTTAGAGCCTGTTTATCCTATCCATAGGATTTTGCAAGTTAATCAATCTGATTATCAAGGTGATGAGATAGTAAATTTAGACGAAGGTGGAGTCAAAATATTTTTGTGGTGACAGGGCTATGATATGCGAATTGATTTACCAAATGCTCAGGAATGGGAATTACTCAAAGCTTTTCAAGGAAATTATCCATTAGAAATTATTTGTGAACAACTTACTGATGTTGAACCTCAAGTTGATGTAGGTTTTTTACTCCCATTATTTGTACAACGAGGCTGGATTGCTGATTTTTATATTGATAATATTAATACTTAGACTCCCCACGTCAATCTATGGTCTGAAAAGCAAGCATTATCAACTTTTGTAGGGTGGGCAAAGATTTGCCCACCTTAACTATTTGTTTTTTCACAAATACTGATAAATAACGCTTCATAGTTCCCCTAATATTATTTTGAAGAATACCCGTAATAGCCAAGCCTTTCTGGAAGAGATTTATAGGCGCTCATCTAAAAAATCCGGGAGGCAAGGAAACCCGTTGCTATCTGCCGTAAGGCAGGCTGTGCCTTTCATGTCGGCTACAGGCTCAACAGCTAAGGGATGAAAAACGACGCGAGGGACTTTAGTCGCCGT
>JAJEAQ010000315.1 GCA_022822685.1 Trichodesmium sp. jk18x7bins.61 | reverse complement strand
GGCGATCGCTTCATTTAATAATCCTTTTTCTTGTAAAACATCTGCTAATTTTCTGTGAAATAAATGGTTATCTGCTTCTAATTCTACAGCATGACGATAAGCCATAATTGCTTCATCTAGATTTTGCCTTTTCCTGAATGCTTCCCCTAAGTTGTAATATGACCAAGGAAAATTATGATTGATTTTTATAGCTTTTTGATAACTGGTGATCGCTTCATTTAATAATCCTTTTTCTTGTAAAACATCTGCTAATTTTCTGTGAAATAAATGGTTATCTGCTTCTAATTCTACAGCATGACGATAAGCCATAACTGCTTCATCCCACTCTTGAAGTTTTGCTAGTGCTTCCCCTAGATTATAGTGCCACCAAGATAAATTTTGATTTAGTGCAATACCTTCACGAAGAGCACCTGCTGCTTCATTCCATTTTTCTAGCTTCATCAAAATCTGACTGAAGCTAGAGCGCCATTCTATATTATTTGGTTCGATTTCTATGAGTTTTCGATAACAAGTGACTGCTTCATCATATCGACCTAATTTTTCTAGATTCTCTCCTAATTTATGATAAGGCCAAATTAAATTAGGATTAATTTCTATCACCTTTCTACATCCAGCCATAGCTTCATATAACTTTCCTATCTGTAGCTGAATTTTTACTAATTTATGGTAGATACCCCACAGCTCAGATTTCAGCTCTACTAATTTTCGATAATATGTTTCTGCTGATTCTAATTCTCCTGTTTCTTGCAGGATATCTCCAATACTTTTGTATGACCAGGGAAAATTTGGATTGATTTCTATCGTCAGGCGGAAACTGCTAATCGCTCTATCTAATTCTCCTGTTTCCTGAAATAATTTTCCGAGTTTATGGTGGGCTATCCATAAATATGGTTGCAGTTGAATTGCTTTTTGGTAAGATTTTTTTGCTGCTTCTAACTGGAGTTTTCTAACAAGAGCATCTCCTAAATATTGATAAGCATCTGCTAAAGATGGATTTAATTCTATGGCTAGTTGGAAAATAGCGATCGCTGCTTCTATTTCCTGATTTTCCCATAAAATTTTTCCCTGTTTTATTTTTTCAGCTGCTTGGGAATATTGTCTTTCTAAATTCAATGCTTGTTCTCTACAATCTCTGGCTAATTCTATTTCTCCTAATTCCTGCCATATTTTTCCTAAATTACGATAAAACCCTGCTACATTTGGTTTGATGCCGATGGCTTCTCGATAAGATTTTATTGCTAATTGCCACTGTTTTTGTTGGGCATATATACTCCCTAAGTTAGCATGAACTTCTGCCCAGTCTGGTTGTTGATTGATGGCTTTGAGATACCAATCTTTGGCTAGGCTTGTTTCACCCCTTTTTTGCTGAATATTTCCTAATGTTTTGCAGGTTGGTGGAAAATTTGGCTGAATTTTTAATACTTGGTGACAAGCTGCCATTGCCTCTTCTAATCTTCCTTGAGCTAAATATAATTCTGCTTTCGCTTGTTGATAATTTTTGGGGGCTAAGTCTATTTTTTCCATTTTTAATAATTGATACCACTTGACTGGTGGCCAAACTACTTAGAGATTGTTTGTAAAACCGAGATTAAATTCCTGGGTAGGGTGGGTGAGGTGGAGATATCTCCTCGTAATCATCATAATCTTAGCTGTCCGCCATAACCCACCATAATTCAAAAATCTAGCTATCTTAATGTTTATTTTACGAACAGTTTCTTGGTTTTGACTCTGGCTTTAGCGATCGGGTTGCGTTGCGTCAGCAGTATCACCTATAGCAGATGATTCTATTACTAAACTCCTTGTTGTTACTGTACCTCATCATCCTGCGCTGTAATATCATGTTCGTAAAACACTTATAATTAGGTTCGTAGTTGGGCTTTAGTCTCAGAGATATGTTTGTGGCGCTAACGCCCAACTACAAACAGAGTTAAAAATAACAACCATAATGTCAAAAACCGTTCTGACTCCAAAAGTTAGTGTGATTATCCCAGTATATAACTGTGAATGTTACATAGCTCAAGCAATTGAAAGTGCATTAAACCAAACCTATAGTAACTATGAAATTATTGTTATTAATGATGGCTCTACTGATAATACTCGTCAAATCTTACAGCCATATTTAGAGAAAATTCGCTATTTTTATCAAGAGAATCAGGGATTATCTGCTACTCGTAATCGTGGCATTAAAATGGCAAAAGGAGAATTAATCGCCCTCCTCGATGCTGATGATTTTTTTCTCCCCAATAAACTTCAAGAACAAATAGCTATTTTTGATGCTCAACCAACTATAGGTTTAGTACAAAGTGGGTGGCGGGTTGTGAATGAAATAGGAGAAAAAATTGAAGATGTTCAACCTTGGCATAAATCTCCAGAATTAGATTTAGTAAGTTGGCTCAAATGGAAAGCTACTAACCCTAGTGGAATGATATTTCAGAAAAAATGGCTAGAAAGAGTAGGTGGGTTTAATGAAAATTTACGCAGATTAGAAGACTTTGACATTGTGATTAGGTTAGCATTAGCAGGTTGTCGAGCCACTTGGTTTCCCAAAGTAGCTGTATGTTATCGTCAGCATAGCGGTAATATGACAAGAAATTTACTTGCTCAAATAGAAGTAGAAGAAAAAATCCTCGATCAACTTTTTTCTCATCCTCATCTACCTCCAGAAATTCAAGAGTTAGAGTCGGAGTTACGCTACGGCTCCCTGATTTGGAATTGCTGGTGTTTATATAAAGGTCATTACTTTGCTGAAATGGCTGACTATTTATACAAGTCGTTAAAATTCTCCCCTGTTTCTATTCTCAAAACTATCTGTGACTGGCTCTATTATTTTCAATATTATGCTTCTCTAGAAAACTCTTCTGGTGAAGCAGGCAGAGGGTGGCAATATGGTGAAGATAACAAACTGCTACCTAAAAATTATGATGGGAAAAATCAACCTTCTGTCTTTTTAAATCAACTACCAGAATGGCAACGATTAATCATGAAAATTTTGCCCAATGGTTTACCTCTGGTTAGCGTTGTTATTCCTGCCTATAATAATGCGGCTTATATTGATTCAGCCATCGAAAGTGTTCTAAATCAAACCTATACTAATTATGAAATTATTGTTGTTGATGATGGCTCTACTGATAATACTCGTCAACTTTTAGAGCCTTACCTAAATAGAGCTAAATATATATATCAAGAAAATCAAGGCGCAGCAAAAGCCCGCAATCGAGGTATAGAAGTTGCTAGAGGTGAATTTATTGCTTTTCTCGATGCTGATGACTTTTTTTTACCAGAAAAATTAGCTGCACAAGTAGGATGTTTTGCTGAGGAATCTAGTTTAACAATGGTGCAAACTGGCTGGAGATTTGTTGATGAGAAAGGTAATTCAATTAAAGATGTTGAGCCTTGGCAAAATACTGAGGAGTTAGATTTAGAAAATTGGTTAATGTGGCAAGCAACTTTGCCTAGTGCCATGATGTTTCGTCGGGAATGGTTACAGCTTAATGGTGGATTTGATTCTCGATATATTCCAGAGGATTTGGAAATAGTTTTGCGTTTAGCTCTCTGTGGAGGAAAAGCTACTTGGTTAAGGAAAGTTTGTGTTTGTTATCGGCAACGTACAAGTAGTGTTTCTGGATTGGGAAACCGACGCAGAATTACTCAAGAGTTGGAAAAATTATTGGATGATTTTTTTCGTCATCCTCATTTACCAGATTCAATACGTGAGATAGAGCAACAGGTAAAGTATCGCTCCTTACTTTGGAATTCTTGGCGCTTATATCGGGCTGGTAATTTTTCAGAAATGGCGAGTTATTTACAGAAGTCTTTGAAATATACGAATGCTACGCCTACAGAAGCAATTTGTACTTGGATAGAATTATTTACTAAACTTGATAGGCAAGAGGGTAATGATTTTAATGCTTATAGTTTGAGTCAGTTACCAGAATGGAAAAGTTTAATCAGTAATATTTTTAATCCGGTAGTGCCTAGAGTTAGTGTAATTATTGCCACTTATAATAATGCTCACTATATTTTGGAAGCGATCGCCAGCGTTTTTAATCAAACTTACACATCTTATGAAGTTATTGTGATTGATGATGGCTCTACTGATAATACTCGTGCAGTTTTAGAGCCATATTTAGATCAGATTCGCTATGTTTATCAAGAAAATCAAGGAGTATCTCATGCCCGGAATCTAGGTCTAGAAATGGCAGGGGGAGAGTTTATTACTTTCCTAGATGCTGATGATTTTTTCCTCCCAGATAAATTAGCAAAGCAAGTTGCTTGTTTTGATGCTTGTCCTTCTCTTGGTATTGTGCATAGTGGATGGCGTTTAGTTGATGAAACAGGTGAGAAAATTTCTGATATAGAATTATGGCATGGCTCTTTAGAATTAGATTTAGAAACTTGGGTAGTTTGGAAACCTGTAACTATTTCTATGATGTTTCGCCGGAGTTGGATACAAAGTGCAGGAGGTTTTGATACTCGCTGGCATCATGGGGAAGATATTGATTTGATTTTGCGTTTATCTGTGAATGGTTGTGAGGCAGTTTGGTTGCCGAAAGTTACTTATTGTTATCGTCAACATCGTCACAATGCTACGAGAAAGTCTGCTCAACAGGCTGCTAGTATGATGTTAGTTTTGGATAATTTCTTTAGTAGACCAAATTTATCCTCATCTATTCGTAAATTGGAGGGGAAATCTCGTTACTATACTCTGAGTTGGTTGGCATGGCAGGCACATAGAAATGGGGATTTAGTTGAGATGGGTAGATATTTACAACAAGCTTTGAAATATACTCCTTTTTCTATTACTGAAACTCTTTATCATTGGGTTGATAGCTTTAATAATCTTTATCAAGACTATGGTTATGAGTTTGATGTTTATGCTTTGACAAGTTCTGATGTTTGGCAACAGTTAATATCAGATCTGATTATGATAGTTTGATTCTCTGCGCTTGATTGAATCAGGTGTCAGAAAAAATTCTACTGCGAGTTATACCGTTGCCATGAGGTCAAAAGCCAGATTGAAGAGTTCTCTCCCAGTTTCCTGATTTTATCCCCCCTGCGCCCCTTTTGGAAAGGAGAAGAATTAGTGGTTGGAGGGATTGAAGTTTTTGATACAGTGTATTCGGTGGTTTATGAAGTACAGTAGCAGCAGCTTATAAAAGAATTATTGAAGTGGTGATTCTTTGCCAAATCAACTAAAGAACGAATCAGGTTTCATTTGGGGAGGCTTAACTACTAAAATTAATGTACCAAATTTAGATGGAATACGCTATAATTATAGCGTTTATCGGACTCTGTCGGTACATTAGCAGTGATGTATCGTGATATATATAGAAAAAATATTTTGATTTTTCTGGGATTGCTTACTAAGCAAGAGCCTGTAACCAATAGATTCCTACTTACTACTGACTACTGACTATTGACTACTGACTACTAA
>JAJEAQ010000245.1 GCA_022822685.1 Trichodesmium sp. jk18x7bins.61 | reverse complement strand
TTACCCAATCTGCTTAAGTATTTGGATCGAGCATCAGGGAATGGCCTGCTCAAGTTTCATCTCTTGATTTACCAACGCCACAAAATTTATCAATTTGGCTAGCAGGCAAAATCAGTTCTAGCCATTACTTTCTAAAAATACTCCTATGGAACGAAATTTTTGATAACGTTGTTTTCGACATTCTTGGCTAGTTAAATGACTCAGGTCTTCTATATTGAGAACTATGGCCTTTTTTAAATTTTCTGCTGCCTCTAAGGGATTAGTATGAGCCCCGCCATTGGGCTCTGGGACTACATAATCAATAATCCCTATATTTTTTAAATCCCAGGAAGTTATCTTTAAGGCATCTGCTGCTTCGGAAGCTTTACTCGCATCTTTCCAGAGAATTGCTGCACAGGCTTCTGGACTAGCAACAGTATAGATAGAGTGTTCTAGCATTAGCAACCGATCGCCCACTCCTATACCCAAAGCCCCGCCCGATCCCCCTTCCCCAATCACTGTACAAATTATTGGCACGTTGAGATGGAACATTTCTCGTAGATTATAGGCGATCGCTTCTCCTTGTCCTAGTTTTTCCGCTTCTACCCCTGGCCATGCACCAGGAGTATCAATAAATGTCAAGATGGGCATTCCAAAGCGATCGCCATGTTCCATGAGTCTTATTGCTTTCCGATAACCTCCCGCTGAAGCCATTCCAAAGTTACGGGCGACATTATCTTTTGTATCCCGTCCTTTTTGATGACCAATAATCACTACAGGTAGGCCATTGATTCTCGCCAAACCTCCTACTATTGCCGGGTCATCACTACCACTACGATCACCATGTAACTCTATCCATTCATCACAGATAGCTTGAATATAATCTAGAGTACTTGGCCTTCTTGGATGGCGGGCTAACTGTAGTCTTTGTACTGGGGAAAGACTGTTAAAAATTTCTTGACGCAGTTGATTTGCTTTGGCTTCTAGTTGATAAATTTTACTAGATACATCTACACTGCTACAATCTTTAGCTAGTTCACGAATCTGATGAATACGATTTTCTAATTCTGCCAGAGGTTTTTCAAAATCTAGTAGAATTTCGCGTTCTGATTTTTGCACACTCAGTTCTTAACTTTATATTTAATAAACTTGTGGTAAGTCCTGCATCCTCCTTTAAGGAAGCGTTAGGAGCAAAGCCAACCTTATTTATCAGGTACATCCTGATTCTCAATACTTGATTTTATTATTGTATATCATCTACTTACATTCATCCCAAACTGAAATTTTTCAGTAATTTTTCAGTTTGAGGCTTCTCTTGGTTTGAGCTACTCATACAATGTTATTTGATTAACGTAGTAGAGCTATCCATAAAGCAGTATCTACAATCCCATTTTGCTTTTGTTGATATTTTCTTTGAGCAGCCTTAACAGCAGTTTGAGTTTGAACGCCAAATATTCCATCTACTTTTCCTTTTAAAAATCCTTTGGCCTTAAGGCCTTGTTGTAACCCTCTGACTGCACCACCTCTCATGCCAATTTTGAGGATTGGTAAATCAATATTATTAGAGGTTTCTGCATCTGAATCAGTTTTTGCCGTCTCCACATTGGCTGTGATACCAGAAGCTTGTTTTTGAGAACAGTCACAATCTGAATTTGTATCTTGTGTTCTAGTGTCAGTAGTAGATTTAGAGGTTGAAACTGCTGGCAAGAGACGATTCCAAGTATTTTGGTCAACTATTCCATTTGGCATTAATCCTGCATCTTCTTGAAATTTAACTACGGCACTAGCAGTGCTGTCAGAATAAACTCCATCTACATCTCCAAGGTAATATCCCAGTAATTTCAAAACTGCTTGTAGTTGTGAGACGTCTTCTCCCTGACTACCTGTTTTAAGTGTTGGTCGATTAATAGTAGTCGGTACAGAATAAGTTTCTACAGGTATTTGTCCCCTGGTCGTTGCAACTCTAGTTAAACTAATAACTAATAAACTAAAAAAACTCAAGCAAAACTTTAAGCTTGAACTTTGACTAACTTTGATTGTCATCAAAGTCCTCCGATAGTTTAGAAACCACCGCTTCAAAAACGGTGGAGAAAAAAGAGGCGACGGGTTTTAAACCGTAGTCAACTTCCCCCCCCACAAGGGTTCCCCATCCGTCTACACGGTGGGGAGGAATTGTGGGCGTTTAATTCGGCCTGAAAACACGAATCATGGAGATCATCCTTGAGTGTCAAGTTTGTGGTCCCTTACCGCCAATCTGACCAAGATGTCCTCTCTAAAAGCACCGTAATAGGGTTTGAAGATTTACCAAGCTAGGGAAATACTTGGCAATTCGTACCATGCCAAATCTCATGCGGTAGACAAATGCTTGCGCTTGTCACCCTATCTTTACGGGGCCCATCCGTCTACACGGTGGGGTCATTTACTTTGAGATTTATCTAATATTTTGACATACTCACTCCGTAGCCCCAACCAAACAACGCCGAATTCAGCCACTTCCACATTCATGTAGCAAAGCTAAACTCACCCACCTAACACCATCATAAACCAACCCAAGCTCAATACAAGCATAAATTGTTCTCAGTCT
>JAJEAQ010000269.1 GCA_022822685.1 Trichodesmium sp. jk18x7bins.61 | reverse complement strand
ATTGGAGTCGGTTATATTTCAAGGCTGTGGCGCCTGGCTGAATCACTGTGAGCTTCCAAGTGGGTTAACCTATTTCCACTGGTGGCCTGAGAGTTCATAGTGTGTGCAATTAACCGGATGGCATATCATTTAATACTGTTGGCGTTAGGTTTGGTAATAAATGATGCTCCAAAGCCTAATAGACATCTCCAAAAAAGATTCTTAAACCCTTGCCCTACCGTAACAAAAATTTAATTTCTGGAGATGTCTAATGTTAAAGTCAAACCTAAAACACTAAACGGTTTAGGAATACTCCAAAACCCTACCGCATCAGCAACTATTCAAAATTTAATTGTCAAGTTATGAAGCTATTCATACAGTGGGCCAGATTCAATGTGTTACTTTACAAATTCATTGGATCGATATCGATAGTTAAACTCACTGAAGGAGGGCAAAGATTGCTCAACCCAGTCAAATCAGGTACATTCTCACACTCCGGTAATAACTTCAACAAAATTTGCCACCGATAACGATTAGCCACCCGTGCGATCGCTGCTGGTGCTGGGCCTAATAACTCATATTTCTCCCCTGCCCCTTGCTCCATTAACATATTCCCCAATTGTTTAGCAGTCACTTCCACCACCTCAGGAGCATAACTACTCAAGCGCAACAAAATCAACTGCCCATAAGGAGGATATCGCAACTCTGCCCGTTGCTGTAATTCTGTTTCCACAAAAGACTCATAATCATTACGTTGCACTGCTTGAATCACGGGATGCTCCGGAGTATATGTTTGAATAATTACCAGCCCCGGATTATCGCCACGGCCTGCACGGCCTGCGACTTGTAGCAATGTTTGAAAAGCGCGCTCATTGGCACGATAGTCTGAAAAATGCAGCAACCCATCAGCCGAAACAACCCCCACTAATGTCACCTGCGCTAAATCTAAACCCTTTGTCAACATCTGCGTACCAATCAACAAATCTGCTTCCCCATTAGCAAACTGAGTTAGCAAAGTCCGGTGAGCATTTTTTGTGCGAGTAGTGTCACTATCATATCTAATCAGTCGTAAATCAGGAAACTGTCTAGTTAACTCTTGCGCTACTTTTTGAGTACCACTGCCAAAAAACTTGAAAAGAGGAGAATCACATTCTAGGCAACGTTGCGGTTGCAGTTGCGTATAATTGCAGTAATGACAACGTAAAAGTTGAGTTGCACCTGTGTGGGCATGGTGATAGGAAAGGGAAACATCACAGTGAGGGCATTCCATCACATAACCGCAGCTACGACAAGAGACAAATGTGCTATAGCCACGACGGTGGATGAACAAAATGCCTTGTTGTTTAGTTTCCTGTAGTTGCTCTAGCGCTGCTTGTAGAGGATAGCTAAACATTGTGCGATTTCCCTGTCGCAACTGTTGACGCATATCAACTATTTCCACTGGTGGCATGGGGCGAGAATGAATACGCTTTGGTAATGATAAGTAAATTGCATTTGTTGCAGCGGGTTTTGCTGTTAAATTTTCTGCTAAATCTGGGGATAATTGATTGAATACATTTTGATGTGCGCTCCTAGTTTCTAAGCAACTTTCTAAAGATGGAGTAGCTGAACCTAATATTAATGTACAGTTTTCCAGTTCGGCTCGCCACTTAGCCACAGTACGAGCATGATAGTAGGGGGGGTGGCCTTCTTGTTTAAAGCTATTATCATGTTCTTCGTCTAAAACAATTAAACCTAATTTTGGCAGTGGGGCGAAGATGGCGGAACGAGTACCGATAATAACTTGGGGATTACCTCTGGTCATGTTGCGCCAGGTATCATAACGCTCTCCAGTAGATAAGGCACTATGGTAAACGTAGACTTTGTTTCCGAAACGAGCGCGGAATCTGTCAGTGAGTTGGGGTGTCAGACCAATTTCAGGAACCATAACTAGAGCGGATTTGCCACTTTCGAGTATAGGAGCGATCGCCTGTAAATATACTTCTGTCTTCCCAGAACCTGTAACTCCATGCAATAATATTTGAGCAAATCCGTGAATCTGGGTAATGGTTGTTAATGCTTCTGCCTGGTAGGGAGTTAATTCTTTCGATTCATCTCGGGTATTACCCCTACCCTGTTCTCGGCGTAATACCTCCTGTGATTCTATAATTACATAACCTTTCTCTTCCAATTTTTTGACCACAGATGAGTTGGTTTTGCAAGTATTGAGTAATTCAGTTAACCACATTTCCCCACCACTGCGCCGTAGCACTTCCATAACTTCTTGTTGACGTGGTGTTAAATCTCTAGGTATGTTTTGGATGACTAGGGTGACAGCTTGTCTCAGTTTTGGTTTTGGAGGGGAGAGAGGTTCGAGGTAACTTTCTACCCAACCTCTTTGTAGTAAATCTTTTAATCCTCTCTCAGCAGCTCTGACTTGACGTTGAATGTGTTGCCAGGTGTAATCTTGGCTTTTGGAATTTTGCAGAATTTCCATAATTTTTTTAGCAGTGGCATTGAGGAAAACTTCTGCACCTGTTGGTATTGCCTCTTTTACAATCCGGATGCGTCGTTGACTACGTTTGAGTAATCCAGGTGGTAGGGATGTGCGAATCACTCTAATCAGTGGGGTTTGATAATAGGTAGCAATTTTTTCCAGGAGTTGCCAATAAGTGGGAGGGAAAAAACCTCTAGTAATTATTTCTGATACATTTTTGATCTGAGCGCTTGTTAAACCTTCTGGTAGTTGGGAGATTTTCCGAATCGCGATCGCTCCTACTTGCTGACTGCCAAAGGGCACTGTTAAAACGTCTCCTGGTTGAATGTCCATCTCTGGAGGTATTCTATAGGTAAATAATTTTTCCTCCTCTTCAGCATCATCTGTAGCAGTTTTAAAGGGAACATCAACTAAGACTTCTATCCACTCTGGCGACTCTAAAGAATGGTTGCTACTGTAGGAGGACATAGATTCAGCTAGGAGAGATTTTGACAGTGTTTGGATAGAGTAGGACATTGGTTAAATTGAATTAAGGACAAGTATGGCGATCGCGCAAGTGTTGCGGAACAATTAGGCAACGGCTACTTTCTGAGTTTAACCTAGCTTACTACATCTGCCCAAATTTTGCTAGCACCTAAATACTGATCATAAAGCTTTTAGTTGGGTGAAGCCAAGGGCGAAACCCAACAAAAACCTATAAGATATTGAGTTTGAATTCTTCAACCCTACCTACCCAGTCTAGCTCAATTGTAGGTGGGATTTCAATTCTTCAACCCTACCTACCCAATCCCATTTTTTTGATTAGGATTCAAGCTGACATGATATTCGTTGAGTTGTAGCTCCTCAATAGCTATAGCGCTAAAGCGCAACTACGAACTTTAGTTGTCTGATATGTTATGTGTTACAACTAATATTTCAGAAATTATGCTTATTTGTTAAAAAAATGCGAGCCAAAATCAGAGATACAGAAATCTATTTTGATATTGAAGGTTCTGCCCTAGTTCCTGATGGGGAGCGGATGCGAGAAAAACCAATTGCTTTTGTGATTCACGGTGGGCTTGGTGCACACCATAGTTCTTATAAACCTACCTTTTCTGTATTGAGTGAAGAATTACAATTAGTGTATTTTGACCATCGGGGGCAAGGGCGATCGGCAAGAAGACGAAAAAAACTTATACCCTGAAGAATAATGTGGAAGATATGGAGGCATTACGTCAATATTTATGGCAGGACAAAATTGTTGTGATTGGTACTTCCTATGGCGGGATGGTTGCCCTTAATTATGCAGTGGCTTATCCAGAAAATGTTCAATCTTTAATTGTCATTGCCAGTGCTGCCAGTTCCCGATTCTTGGAACTGGCAAAAGTTAATTTAGCTCAGAGAGGAACAAAAGAACAACAAGCGATCGCTCAACTTTTATGGGATGGTAAATTTGAGAATGAGGCACAATTGCAGGAATATTTCCTGGTGATGATGCCTATGTATTCATTAACCTATAAGCTGGCTCAACCTGGAAGAAGTTGGAGGCGAACTATTTTATCTCCTAATGCCATCAATGTGGCATTTGGTGGTTTTTTACGAACTTACAATGTGCTAGAGCAATTACATAAAATTACTGCTCCTATCTTAGTCATAGCAGGAAAACACGACTGGATTTGCCCCCCAGAATTATCTGAATGCAGATTTAAGAATCTTTGAAAATAGCAGTCATTTAATTCGAGTTGATAAACCAGAAGCACTTTTAGACGCAATTCTTGGGTTTTTAGCTGAGGAGTCGGAGTTGCCCCACACTGAAAATTGAGCGTGTGGGATGGGGCATAAGCGTGCGGAAGTAGTTTTCTGCACACAGCCCCTGATGAATCCCATGGTTTAATGTACTATCATACCTCGCGCTTAAGGGGCGGGTTTGATATCAGTTTCATAGTGATTATAAAACTCCTCTTTCGTGACAAGATTGTACTTTATCTGGTCTGATGAATATCTTTTTTTTATATCTTGTACATGAATTTCTCCGATTTTCCATACGCCTTCTTCCTGGAAACTATTATTAGCTGCGTTATGCATTGCATCGGAACGCTCTTGCCATATTTGTTGACGTGTTTTTTTAAGTCACTATCACTCATCAGTTCCTTTGCCTTGACAGTATTTACTAGAGCATCTACACTTTCCTTGTAATTTATTTTGACATTTTGTTTGGATGTTTTTTGAGCCAATATTAACTCATTATAAGCATCTTGCCAATTGATTTTTATATTTTCAAGCTGTGGCTTTAAACTTAAAAAATGTTGTTTTTCATTTGGTGTTAATTCAACATCATATTCACCTGATTCTAACTTTTTAAGGCGTTCTAAAATAACGGCAATCGTATGTTCTCCTGCTTTTAATTGCTTCTTAATCCAACTCTTGCTCAAAAATCCCTTAATACTGATTAAAGTAATTTTCTGACAACTCTGTTCTAAAGATTTTAGCGCATTTAAGAAAATTAATTTAAATGGATCTGCAAATTTTCGCTGCTCTGAATAAGAGGGATTATTAAGTTCTTCCTCAGTTAGGGGTTGTGATCGAAATTCACCTTCTCTCCAATAATTATCTGAATCAGTATATTTCTTGCAATATTCTTTTTCAGCGTGTCTTCGTTGATTTGAATGATCGTGGCGTTCTCCTACTACATTAAGAATCTTTTTTTTCAAAGGTGTTTCATCCTTATCTTTAGCCTGAGTTCCTTTTGGCATAAATTGAACAGTGGTTGAAGCATTCTCATGCTGAACTACCTTCGATGTCAACTTTGTTGGCTCTGAACTTCTCCATAGTGGAGTGAAGATGCTTCTGAATTTTACTTCCGATGGTTTTTCATTATCTGCCCTCATCTCCTGTTTTGCCGTTGTGTCGATGGTCTGATTTTTGGGTTTTGACAACTGAATTGGTGCTGTTTTCTTTGGTACTTGTATGGTGTGATATAGAACTCCTGTTATTGATTTTAGTCAAGCTGTTACATCTTTCTACGTAGCTGTACATTATCAGGAAATACAGAAAATTTTACCGGAGTTCTTGATCGTTGTTTTTCGGGAATGACAACTAGAGAATAGTTTAGAATTCGTTCTCGCGCCGGTGGAAATAAAGTAGAGATTTCACCCCAAGAAAAAGCTGATCAAAAAAAATGGTGATCTCGCCTCGATATGTCTGAAGATGAATTTGTCAGAGGCTATAAAACTGGTATAGGAAAAGGAGTTATTTTTGCTTCTGCTCAACCCTATCAAACGGCTAAAGATGTGAAAAATCTTGATTTTAATGTCGGAATTTTTAGTTATTTATTAACACAATATTTATGGCAAGAAACAGGTACTCCAGAAGAAGCGATCGCCTACGCTAATCAACAAATTCCAGCTTGATTTCAACAAAATCCACTTTCTGAAGCTCAAATAGGTACTAAATTAGGAAATGAACCTATATATTTTAGCACAGATGACTATCCCAGAGCTAATGCAGTAGTTACAGAAGTTACAGGCAATCAAGCTAAAATTTGGTTAGGGGGATTAAATATTAAACAAATTGCTGAATTAACAACAGGTACTGTGTTTAATGTTGTCAATTCAAAAGAAAAACCCTTTATTCAACTAATTTTTCAGTTCCGCGATAGTTTTACGGGAAGTGCCAAAGTTGAAGGTGTTGTTCAATCAGGTTATTTATTACAAATTTAATACCAATTATGAAAAAGAATGTCACAAATAATTTAGAGTCTATTCTGTGAAATAATTGCCGGAAATGATTGTCAGAAGCTTTCAAGTAAATCAAAGAGTGCATGACTATTGACCTTGAACGCCAGGCAAAATAGCCCTTTTTACCCAGATGGTATCGGCAGTAAAAATCAGATCGGTAGCTAGATAGGGAAATTCTGCTCTCAATTTATCATAAAGAAGGCTACGAAGCCGATCTTGTTCCATCAGATTAAATTCTTTTTCCTGCTCTGGAGAAATCACCAAGTAGCATTGTACATAAACCAGTCGCCCTAAACGTACTTGACGTAGATGATAGTTGGGAATAGATTCTAAAGCAATAACTGGAGCGACAATGTCAAAAACTTGAGAGTGAAGATTGATATCATCAGTTCTACCCAGCAATTGATACCAATTTTTCTTGATAATGTCAATGGGCATAAAACCAGCCGCTAAAACCAGTGCAATCATTAATGTGGGATCGGCATAGGGAACTAAGTTTGCTAGAGGGGTATTTTGGAGAAAAATGACGACAATAAATGCTAAAGCTACTGCTCCACTGAGTAAGCCATCGATAAACCAGCTTTTGGCATCCACCTCCAACAAGGGAGAGCCACTTTTTTGAGCCAGTTTCCTTTGAATGACGGCGATCGCCATACAACCAGTCGCCGCAATTAGAGCATACCAGATAGCTATCCCAGCCGATACTTGATACCCTCCCTCTAAAATTGAGTTAATCGCTGAAAATAAAGCAAACAGACAAATCACTAACATTAACAATCCCTTGCCCAGATTTAGAATCGGTTCAAACATCGCATAACCGAAGGGATACTTTTCATCGTCTGGTTGCTGAATTAAACGGGAAACCCGCAAGGAAAAAAAGGTAATGGCCAGGCCGATTAGAGAAAACAGACCATCCAGGAGAATGGCTTCTGAGTGAGTCAGCACAGAGAAACTGAACCCTAGTGCTGCCATTCCCAAGGTGCCCGCCATTCCTAATTTAATCGCTCGTTCTTCCAGAATATTGCTGTTTGACATACTAGATTTTTTATGGTAGTCTGTTCAATAAAAAAATTATGAGTTAGGACTATTTTTGGACAATACCTATCTTAGCATTCTCACACTTCCTTGACAAAATACCGGGATGATTATTTTTATTAAAAAAATCAAATTTTTTGAGTATAACAAGTTAATCAGATTAATTTTTATAAGCGGAATACTTCTTATTTCTGGTTGTGATATATACTCTCAAATTAAAGTAGAAAAAGCACCAGAAGCTTTGCCTGTAGAATCACCTCAACCGCCTCAACCTACTCCTTATGTGACGGAGGCCAAATTAACCGCGGTGGGAGATATTATGATGCACGGTATGCAAATCAAATCAGGTTATAACTCTCAAACTAAGACTTATTCATATGAGTGTTTCTTTACTGAAGTAAAAGATATTTTGTCTGAAGGTGATTGGGTTATTGGTAATCTAGAAACAACTTTAGCAGGCCCTGAATCTGGGTATACAGGATATCCTTTATTTAATGCTCCAGCAACATTAGCTGATGCTATTAAATGGGCAGGTTTTAATATTTTAACTACTGCTAATAATCATTCTTTAGATAGAAGAGAAAAAGGTTTGTTGAAAACTCTGGAGAATGTGCGCGATCGCGACATTTCTCCAGTAGGTACTGCAGCCTCATTAGAGGAATCTCAAAATATATTAATTGTAGAAAAGAATGAAATATTGATGGCGTTTCTGGCTTATACTTATGGTACTAATGGCATCCCAATTCC
This sequence comes from Trichodesmium sp. jk18x7bins.61, assembly GCA_022822685.1. Classification (GTDB taxonomy): domain Bacteria; phylum Cyanobacteriota; class Cyanobacteriia; order Cyanobacteriales; family Microcoleaceae; genus JAJEAQ01. The sequence continues at coordinate 640 of JAJEAQ010000269.1, read as the reverse complement.
TCAGGGAAAAGACTATCTGGTAAATTTAATCGACGAACAAAAAATTATTCAAGATATTACTAGAGCTAGACAAAAAGGAGTAGATGTTGTTACAGTTGCTCTACATTTTGGTGCTGAATATCAACGTCTACCTAATACTCAACAAAAACAATTAGTAGAAAATTTAGTGAATGCCGGGGCTGATATTATTTTGGGTAGTCATCCTCATGTAGTTCAACCCTATAAAATCTTTAAAATTCCCACAGAAAATGGAGATACTCGTCAAGCAGTTGCCATCTATTCTCTAGGGAATTTTATTTCCAATCAGACCAAAAAATATACTACTTTGGGGGTAATATTTGAAGTGAATATTCGGAAGAGTTTTCCAGAAAAAACTATTGAAATTGCTGCTGTAGAAGCTTTACCGACATGGGTACATCGTTATCGTAAAAATGGGAAGTTGAATTTTAGGATTTTATCTTTAGATCGAGTTGTTAGCACTAAAAATGATCCTTTACTACAGCCGACTGATTATTCGTTGTTAGAGGAATACTTAACTCAAATGAATAGTCATATTAACTCCTTGAATATCACAGAAGTAACTAAAGTCTTAAAATAGTAATTAAAGTTTTAATTAAAGTTCGTAGTTGGGCTTTAGCCC
>JAJEAQ010000464.1 GCA_022822685.1 Trichodesmium sp. jk18x7bins.61 | reverse complement strand
GGTGGGGTTGAATAATGTAGCAATATCCCGCAAGGGTAACCCAACATCATAGGGATAATACCAAATTCAAAAAAGGTAGTTATGTTACTCTAAATTCCTAACAACAAGGAAAAGTATTGTAGCAATGTTTTATGAAATTGGTATAAGTAATTTTTGTTGGGTTACGCTGGCGCTTCACCCTACCTACAGTTCGCTTGGATTGAAGAATGTAGCAATATCCCACAAGGGTAACCCAACATCATAGGGATAAGTAATTTTTGTTGGGTTACGCTGGCGCTTCATCTAACCTATAGGATAGAGATGCTAGCTATAATTACCCGTTGCTGATTTGATCGGAACCTCAATAATGAACTCTGTATCTTTGCCAACTCCAGAAACACGGCTCAAGTCACCACCATGTTTTTCTACTACAATCGAATAGCTAATTGATAATCCTAATCCTGTACCAGTGCCTACTGGTTTAGTAGTAAAAAATGGGTCAAATATTTTCGACAATACTTCAGCATTAATACCACTACCATTGTCAGCAATTTTGATTTTTACTGTTTTTGATTCTGTCGCTTCAGTAGAAATTGCCATAGTAGGTTCATGCTCAAATTCTTCCTGTCTATCTCGTAGAGGCTCTAAAGCATCAACTCCATTAGTCAATAAATTCATAAACACCTGATTCATTTGGGAAACGTAACATATAACTTGTGGCAACTGATCATAATTTATGACTATTTTAACCTCACGTAAATTTGACTTTTCCTTAATACGAGTATGTAAAATTAGTATGGTACTATCAATACCTTCATGGAGATTTACAGGTTTCATTTCCGCCTCATCCAGACGCGAGAAGTTGTACAGAGCTGACAATATCTCAAATCCTTTCGGCACCAACCTTCATAGAATTTAAAAGTTTCTGTAAATCTTCTGTCATAAATTCTAAATTAATATCCTCAATTTCATCTTGAATTTCATCTACAGGCTCAGGATAGTATTCTTGATATAAATCAATCAAATTCAGTAAGTCACAAACATATTCACTAGCAGGGGAAAGATTGCCATAAATCAAACCCACAGGATTATTAATTTCGTGGGCTACACCCACAACTAATTGTCCTAAACTAGACATTTTTTCACTTTGAATTAGTTGAGATTGAGTCCGTTGTAACTGGTGTAATGCTTGCTCTAATCGTAGATTTTTTTTCATTTAGCTCCTGAGTTCGTTCCTGTATTTTTTATTCTACAGAAGCGTAAAGCATTGCATTTTTCAAAGACACTATTGCTTGAGATGATAAAAGCCTTAATATTTCCAAACGTTCTCGAGTAAATGCTCCAGTAGTTAAATTATTCTCTAAATACAAAATTCCGATCAACTTACCACCACTAATAATAGGAGTACATAAAACCGATTTAAGTTGAGTTTCCACAATATAAGGATCAGTTGTGAAGCGCTCTTCAGTACAAGCATTACTTAAAACAGCATCTTGATGCGATCGCTCCACATAATTAATTACTGTTAATGGTAAATCTTCACGTTCATTAATTTGACGTTCCTGAACAACAACTTCTTCACAATCCAAAGTTGCTTCAGCCTTAGTCATTAATTTATTATCTGTAGTCAATAACAGCACACCTTTTTCTGCACCAGCATTTTCTCTGAGAATTTTCATTAATTTAGAAAGTAACTTATCTAATGCAATCTCATTAGAAATTGCTTGATATGCTTTCATAACTGTGGCTAAATCTAGAGCATGACTATGACTACCTGTATCACTAAAAATTACTGTAGTTTGAGGAGCAATTATGTTTTTTCCTGTTAATAAATTTTGTAATTCTAGATATTGACTCTCTAAATCTTTCACTTTTCTAGTTGCACCCCAATTTTGATAACCATAGTAAGCTTCATGTAGATGAATTTTTGCATACTTAGGTTTACCTTGATGTAACCAGAATTTGACAACTAATTCATTCACTAATGCTTCATGTTGAATAAATTCATTTTGACTAGCAGAATCTATAGCTTGATTATATAACTCTATTGCCTCTGCATTTTTCCCTGAAATACTTGCCATTTCTGCTGATACTAATAAATCTTATGTTCAAAGTCTTCTGGGCAGTTATCTGCCCAAATCTTCATTTGTATCATCATCTGTCATCATTAATTTAATTAACTTGAGTGTAGCGAAGTCTGCCCACTGTAAATCATCAATAAATATAACTAGGGGATGCTCTGGTTGACAAAATAAATTAATAAAATTTTGAAAGATAATATTAAAGCGATTTTGAGCCTCGTTTGCTCCTAACTCCTGGATGGGTGGTGCCCCACAATAAATTCTAATTCTGGGATGACATCAATAATAATTTGTCCGTTAGTGCCAAAAGCAGCTAAAAGTTTATTTCGCTATTCCTGTAATTTAACTTCACTTTCACTTAGGATAATTCTGACTAACCCAGAGAATACACTCACGATCGCCAAGTAAGGAGTACTACGTTGGAATTGATCGAATTTTCCCCAGATAAAATATCCTCCTTGATGAATAATTGATTGAGCAATTGCTTGTACTAAAGCTGATTTACCTATACCAGAATAACCAGCTACTAGTATCATTTCTTCTCTACCTTTACGCACCCGCTCAAATGCTGCCATTAGTGCTGCAATTTCTGATTGTCTACCATATAACTTGGGTGGGATTTGAATTGATCAGAAATATCTTGACTACCAACAGGAAATTCTATAATTGTTCCTGTCATTTGTAACTGATTTAGACATTCATTCAAATCAGTGATTAAACCCCAAGCACTTTGATATCGTTCACTAGGAGTTTTGCTAATAATTTCAGGACAATATATGATCTGATCTGGGGAATTTCAGGATTAATTTCATGAGGTGGTTGAAATTGTTTAGCAATGTGGGCATGAACTAACTCCATCGCATCAGTATTTGTAAAAGGCAACTGCTGGATTAATAGTTCATGGAAAGTAACATCCAGAGATCAAAGTCTGTACGATAATCTACAGGACAATTCATCCTGCCAGTTTGCTCTGGAGATATGTAGGCAAGAGTATCTTCTAATACCATTTTTAAAAAAGAATGTTACAAATGAGTGCCTGGAAGTCTATACCTGTGGGGATTTTGCTATAGCAGTGATTATTCAAATTTGTATAAAATATTTTGATTTTCCAGTTTATGGCTATCACGAGTTAGTACAAAAGAAATACTAAAATCGATAATTTTTTGATTCTCCAGTTGTGGGATTGAAAATTATATTAGATGGGTT
>JAJEAQ010000372.1 GCA_022822685.1 Trichodesmium sp. jk18x7bins.61 | reverse complement strand
TTTACGATGGAGAAACTGCGAAAGTATTGAAGAAACAAGACTACACATGTGAGGCCTGTGGACTACGGTTTATGCCTGGAAATAAGGTAGAACTACATCACAAGGATAGCAACCATGACAATTGGAAGCCGGGGAACCTTGAGGCACTCCACAGCCATTGTCATCATTATGAACACATGAGCTTGGAGAAATCCTAGACTAACTAGGAGCCGGATGAGGTGAAAGTCTCACAGGGGGTTCTGAAGGAGAGGCGCCCCGAATAATATCGGGCGTCGACTCTAACTACTCCCAGATTTCGGACGGGCAGAATGCCCTCCCCGAAATTGGGATAATTTATTTCTGGCAAATCTCTAACTAGACTTATGGCAAAACTGAAAGTCAAATAAATTACAATACATCAATAGCCAATTCATATTACTTTTGACTTTTAGCTATAGTGGTCAACATTTATCGTTCTGTCATACTTCCAATTCTTTTTTCCGGATTCAAAGCCGATCCAGAATGGGTACATCATCAAGTCTTAAGTATTCTTAATTCTATGGATACTTACTCGTCCAATCAACCCATAGGATTGATTCAAACAATGATGCACAAATCCTTCTGTTTGGAGGATACTCGTCTAGAGCAAACTCTCTGGGGATTAAACTTTAAAAATCCTGTAGGTTTGGCAGCAGGATATGATAAAGATGGTGTGGCCATTAATGTTTGGCCTCGATTAGGTTTTGGGTTTGCTGAAATTGGTACAGTAACTTTCCATCAACAACCGGGAAATCCGCAGCCAAGATTGTTTCGCTTACCAGTAGATCGAGCTGTCTTGAATCGAATGGGGTTTAATAATCAAGGTGCAACAGCTTTAGCTATTAGATTACAAGCTCAAGGAAAAATAAATCTAAGGAGTCCAAGCACACAAGAGAATACTTCTTTAATGCCACCTTCTTTCTTTCTTTACGGTATAAACATTGGTAAATCTAAGATAACATCTTTAGAGGCAGCAGCCACAGATTATTTAAGTAGTTTTCAATTATTAAAAGATTGGGGAGATTATTTTGTGGTTAATGTATCTTCTCCTAATACTCCGGGTTTACGTTCTCTGCAAAATGTCGATAGTTTAAGTAAGATTTTATCAGCTTTACAGGCAGAAAATAAAGGTGTTAAGCCAATTTTAATTAAGGTAGCACCAGATTTAGAAACTGAAGCAATCACTGCCATAATTGAGATTATCAAACAATACAAAATAGCAGGCATTATTGCGACAAATACAACTATTAAACGTGATAATTTGCAAACTAAAATTATTGCTAAAACTGGTAAACCAGTAACTGAAGAAGCAGGTGGAATTAGTGGGGCACCATTAACCCAACGTTCCACAAAAATTATTAAATTTATTTGGCAGCAAACAGAAGGAAAATTACCAATAATTGGTATAGGTGGTATCTTTACTGCTGAAGATGCTTGGGATAAAATTACTGCCGGTGCCAGTCTAATTCAAGTTTATACAGGATGGGTATATCAGGGACCGGGAATGGTCAAACAAATTCTGCAAGGATTGCTCCAAAAGTTAGATGAACGAGGATTAAATTCTATTTCTGAAGCGATTGGTTTAGCACACAAGAACTAAAGTCAAAAATCAAAAACCTGATAAATAGATAATTTATGTCTTGCTAATTTATTCTACTTTTGGTTTTGCCAGAGGTTGATTCGATAGATAAAAATTTTGTAGTCTTGATTTTTGTTATTGAGAAATTATCGATTAAACTAATTTACTACCTAGCCTACCTACAACTAAAAATAAAACCGATTTTGTTCAAATTATTCTAAAATATTGGTTATACATTTTTTTGACTTTGCTGGGCCTATGTTACTTAAATGGTTTTTACTCAACCAACACTTAATTTTTTTGCTCTTAGTATTAACAATAATATTAATTCCTTTGGTTTTAAGTTCTTATGTAAGACTGGCTACAAGTCAATATCGCTACAAAAAACCAGAAGAAGTTCCGGCTCAACCGATTGGTATAGTTTTTGGAGCAGGGATATGGGAAGATGGCTCTCCCACACCAATGTTAGCTGACAGAGTGGAAGGGGCAATTAATTTATACAAAATTGGTAGAGTAAAAAAAATTCTCATGACTGGTGACAATAGTACTCCTGACTATAACGAGGTTAAAGCAATGCAAGAATATGCAATTAATCGTGGTATACCTGTTGATGATATAACGTTAGATTATGCTGGTTTTAGTACTTATGAAAGTTGTTATCGGGCTCAAGAAATATTTGGTATTGCTCAAGCAGTTTTAGTAACTCAACGCTACCACTTGCCTCGTGCAGTTTATACCTGTCGTCATTTGGGGATAGATGCTGTCGGTTTGGGTACACAAGATTGGGGAATATTTAGAAATGATTCTATGATGCGCTATTCCAATCGTGAAATTTTAGCCGTTTTGAAAGCATTATGGGAAGTTCATGTGACTCGCCCTAAACCAACTTTTTTAGGACCTTTTGAGGGTATTACTAACTCGAAATAAAGTTTGTAGTTAGGATGTCGCCCTATAAGTAAGTGAGTATAAATAAAGAGAAAAGCAAAAGGCAGGTATGAGATGAGTAGTAGATAGTGTGAGCGTCTCGCTCACAGACGGGAGCCAGATGCTCCCACTAACGAAAAATTGAATCTTAACAGACAAGTAAAAAGAAATTGTTTAACCCCTATTCCCTATTTGCTTTTTGCAGCCATTTTCTACTGGGCGTTGCATATTTG
>JAJEAQ010000284.1 GCA_022822685.1 Trichodesmium sp. jk18x7bins.61 | reverse complement strand
ATTAATTTTTGTAGGCGGAATATTTTCCGTTGGAATTTCTTCCACGGTAGTGAACTCCAATGAATACTATGTGTATTGCTACTCATGTCCTGTCATTTACTCTACTTGAATCTTTCTGTTCTGACTAACCGTAACCAGTTTCTGGTTACATCCTACCCACTAGGCAGGGGTTCACTCTACCCTGTTTACCTGAGTTTTCGACCGTTCTCAAGACCAGTCTAGTGTTTTTAACCGTTCCGAGAAAAGAATTGTTTTGTTGACTTAGTCGCCTTCAATTTGCCCATCGTCATCCCTGGAATGCAGTTATCGAGCATAGGTTACTGCGGGACTTGCTCCGATTATGTAGTCATTTGTTTTTCCCATTGACTCATCATTCTTAGACACTTTTTCAGAAGGTTTGGTAATCTCTCCGATCTCAACTCCCCATTAACTCCAGTGTGCCTATACGCTTTGGCTCTGATTGAGTCCTGTTGCCTGCTTCACTCTAGGTTCCGGGTATGGTTCCCGAACTGTGGCCAGAGCGGGATTCGCGCCTTCCTTAGCGGGTGGTCCTCGCTTTGCAGCTTTCACCCACATTCTGAGCTCAGTTATCCGCTCTGTTTTGGGATACAGAGGCTGGACTCTAGCCATACACCCCTAACAAGCTCTAGGACTTGTTGGAGTTCCTGCTAGAAACGAACCGCACCCGCTCTGTACAAGTGTGTTTGAGATGGAATCCGGTTATATAATAGACGCAACTAATAGTCAGATTTGCGCCACATCGCAACTACAAACAAGATGACTACTCCCCTGCTCCCCTGATTGATTGGCGCTAAAGCGGAACTACAAACTAAGATGGGCGCTAAATTCTATTAAACAACTCCCCCACTTCCTTTAAATCCACATTCCCTCCACTAATAATTATTCCTACTCTGAGGTCAGAAGCTTTAACAATACCTTCTAACAGAGCTGCCGCAGCTAAAGTTCCAGTAGGCTCTATAACTAACTTCATTCTCTCCCACATAAAATACATTGTTCTCAAAATTGCTGACTCTGAAACCGTCACCATATCATCAACATAATTTAAAACTATAGGAAAATTTAATTTACCTAAAGAGGGTGTTCTGGCACCATCAGCAATAGTATTAGGATTATCTACAGTTTGCAAAGTTTTAGAATCGAAAGAGCGAGTTGCATCATCAGCATTTTCTGGCTCTACACCAATAACACTACAGTTTGGTAATAATTTTTTGGCAGCGATCGCGCAACCAGAAAGCAAACCACCTCCCCCACAACTTACTAATAGTAAATCTAAACTGCCTACTTCTCTAATTAACTCTAAAGCTGTCACACCTTGCCCGGCAATAATATCAGGATGATCGTAACCAGGAATAATCGTAGAGCCTCTTTCTTGAGCAATTTTTTGAGTTAATTTTTCTCTGCTTATTTCATTTATATCGTGGAAAATTATCTCTGCTCCATAACCATGAGTCGCAGATTGTTTTACCTTGGGGGCATTATTTGGCATGACAATAGTTGTGGGAATATTTAACAGTTTGCCTGCCAGAGCGATCGCCTGAGCATGATTACCTAAAGAATAAGTTAATACTCCCGATTGTTTTTGAGTTTCTGATAGTTGAGATAAAGCATTATAGGCTCCTCTAAATTTAAAAGAACCTGTACGTTGTAAATTTTCACACTTAAAAAAAACTTCACAATTAGTCAATTTATCCACAGTTGTTGAAGTTATTACAGGTGTGTGGTGAGCTACAGACGATAAACGATTAGCTGCCACTGTAATATCATTGTAATTAACTGCAAAGTTATCGGTAGATGTTGAGAATTTGATAGACATTTGTAATTCCTAAAAAAATCATAAATTATGAAAGAGCACAAAAAACTGTAGGTTGGGTTTCCCTATCGCTCAACCCAACCAAGCTTCTGATATCAAATCGAGTTGCATAACCTTACTTAAATTTAATAGTCATTAGTCAGCAATGGTTTTGTTGCTATTGTATCTATCTGCAATTAGGCTGATTTGATATGAGAATGAGCTGTTTAACTGACTATTATACTAGAAAAAAAAATCACTCTATCCATGTCAGAATTCAGGTCCTATGGAAAAGCCTATAAATCTTGATGGATAAGCATTTCCGGCAATGGCCTCCCCGATCCTATTCTCAACTATAGATGGCTACAAGCCTTTGTTTTCGTCATTATTGAGAATAAGGCTGTTAAATTGCTGAGTCAGTCGTTTTCAGAAGTATCTCTATAACTGGGTTTGAGATACCTGAATCCTTACCTATCCATGGATAGTTAATTAAACAACTTGCTACTAAAAATGTCAGATTTTCCTCCTCAAAAAAATTACACAATTAATTTCATTTCTGGTCTCCAAGACATGGAACTCTTGGTTGAGATGAAATTGTTCTTGGCTCAAACGATTCTAAACCTCGGTTAAACTAAGCCAGGATTGTCACCACTTCCGACTCGTCTTCAAAACCGTATGTGAGACTTTCACCTCAGGAGGCTCCTCTCTTAAGGGTTCCTTGTCATGGATACATCCTTTAAAAACAACTTTCGACATAATGAGATATCTTATTGAGTAACTGCTTTTATGTCTTCTACTGTCTTTGAGTCGTGGCCATGTCGGTGTAATACTTGTTTGTTTTTGTATGTATTGTCACCACCTTGAGACTTAGGAACGATGTGGTCAACATCAATTAAGTCCGTTTCTTGGCATGTTAACCCCCAATGCGTACATTGTAAAGCGATGTTTGCTAGTAGAGGTGATATCACCCCTCCCTGTGGTGTACCTTCCACAATGTCTAGGAATTGATTATTATCAAGCACACCAGATTTTAACCATTGTTTGATTTCAACCCCGCCGGGGCGGGCGAGGTCTGATCGTCCATATGGTGTTCGAGCTAACTTCCCTAGTAGGGCATCATGGTTAATTTGGTCAAAACATTTGGATATATCAGCATCTAATACATATTTTGGTTTTTGATTGATGCTGATATAGATGGCTTCAATAGTATCATGTGCTGACCACCTGAAAAGACCATAGCTTCAGGGTAAGAGATTGCCTCCCATTCTGGCTCCATACTCAACTTAACCAAAGCTTGTAAAGCTCTGTCGTACATTGTTGGTATACCTAAAGGGCATTTTTCATCCCTTCCTGGCGCGTGGTATCCAGACTCTACGGGTAGGACTCGCTTTTAGTCTGTGTGACTTTAACATTTCTACCAAATTAAGTTTCTGCATAGGTTTTAGGTTTTTGATTCCATCTATCCCGGCAGTTTTCTTGCCTTGAGCCTGTCGCCGACATGAAAGGTTATCTTGCGTCACACGTCTAACAGCTAACAGCCGGCTTTGTAACTTTTGGTCAGAAGTTTTTTTGCTTGACGCCTAACAGCGGATTTCGCCACGGCTGGATGCTTTGTAGATTAATTTTGGCAACTTGTATGCATACTTCTCGACTTTTTTCCAGTTGATATCCTTCCAAGTTACGTCTGGATTGATACAAACTCTCACGGGAATATCGTATGTATCCCAAGCCACACTTAAAAATCCTTTTGGATTATTATCCAACTTTCTTTTTAGTATTTTATTAGCCTTATTCACTGCTAATCATTAGCCTACATTACGTCTAACAGTGGGTACGTCTGCTTAATTGCTTCTTACCCAATCCTACTCTCTCTAAAACCTGCTGAAAAATGCAGATTGACCAAGAATTGCTTCGGTCGTTATCGACCAATATTCCTAGGTGTTCTAGAGAGGTTTCGGAGTTCCCATATACCTTTGTTACGACTGATTTAGTGGGGTAAACTCTCCCGGAGGGTTCAGTATGGTTGTTGATACATACGATGGCATATATGTATCCATAGACCCTCTGGCTTAGAGCCATTCACCCTATAGCTACCTTTTGGGTGGTTATTTTTCACAAGAGTTTCATTACCTTCCTGTTCGTCCACGTGTCAGCCTTTGCTCCCAGTCTTACTTTCTGGTAGTTAAAAGCTTTGACTACTCTTCTCCCCGTCAGAGATTGATGTTCAGCTCGCGAAACTGTGGCCTACGCTGTCAACCCAACAACAAGGCGGATGGAATTTCACCATCAAGGTTATATGAGTTTTCTAGGTCGAGGTTTGACTTCATATTGTGACATGAAAGGCTTATTGTACTTAGCTTTTAGCTAACTTTTAAGCCAACGAGTCGCACGCCATCATAAATAGTAGCTCCATCAGGCATTTTGGCTCCTTCTAATATTACACCTTCTGTTAAAGCACCCTCAAAAATAGCACCACTTAGATAAGTGTTACTCAGATATGCTCCTGTGAGGTCAACTCCTCTGAGGTTAGCATCAACTAAATTAGCCCATTGGAGATTAGTATTTTGCAGGTTAGCATCAACTAAATTAGCACAGGTAAAGTAAGAACCACTAAAATTACTATTGCTTAAATTAGCTTTTGTGAGGTTAGTTTGTCGAAGTCTTGCACCTCGTCGGTTTATATTACTAAGTTCTACTCCACTAAGGTTACATCCTTGACAAACTGCGAATGGGTTCTCTAGAAAATCTTGGAGTTCATCAACATTTTCTGCTAGAATAGGCCTTGCTAATCCAGCAATTGTTAAAAGGATAATTGTAGTAGTTTTTTTGGAGTTTCATGGGAGTTGATTTTTCTTGAAATTGATCTCATAGGACTTACCCAACATAACGTATTTTTACTCATCAGAGTGACAATGAAGTAATTTCAAGCCTGTGGTATGCGTTTCTCATACTTAAGCCCTGTATCAATCATATTATATAACAATACTAATGAAAGAAAAAGGAAGATTCAGTTGGGCTTGAAAACTCTATTTCCCTCTTCCCTATCCCGAAGGGAGTTGCTCCCAACAATTCTCTTTGGTTCTTTTGGATGGTTATTAAAGATATATATTCTAATAATTGATTCATTTTCGTAGAGTATTTGTTTAATTTTTCACTACAATTTTACCTTGATTTTTATTTTGGATATTTCTATTTTTAGGTAAGGATTCAGGTCTCTGGCGATTCACCAGTTCCTTTTTTGACAACTGGTTGAGGTTTTCTGGAGTTAGGGGAGGCACGCTCCTGGCTCATGTCTTTACTTTACCGTAGTTTTTTTGTCAAGCCTAGAATATTGCCATAAATTAGCTAACTGTGACTAGGCTAGTGATCGCTCTCACCTGAATCCTTACACTAAAAATGTAAGGATTCAGGTATCTCAAACCCAGT
>JAJEAQ010000045.1 GCA_022822685.1 Trichodesmium sp. jk18x7bins.61 | reverse complement strand
CTCACAGTTTATTGGTTTGATCACAACCCCGCCCTTAAGGTAAACCCCCCCCGTTCGGGGGGGTATTAATAGAATAAATAGTTCTTCAAGGCCATTACAAGGCCGGAAATTACTTGATATACTAGCTACTTCAGAGGCTGATTTTACTTGAAAAAGATACCTGCAGGGGTTCTATAGAATTTTCTTTTATAGATTTATGGGCAATTATCTTAGAATAAATAATCAGTTTTATTAACAATTTAATCTTTGCTCCTAGTCTTTTTCTCATTTCCGATTCATTCATAACTACTAATCGTATAACTCTGGTTAGTGATTAACTGCCATGCTTTCTGGTCATAAAATGAAAGATAAATTGGATATTAGTACTGCGGTTGAAAGACTTTACAACACTTTTCCATTTCCTCCAGACCATTTGGTAGATGAAGCACCTCCAGGATATAATTGGCGTTGGAGTTGGCCAGTAGCTTATAGTTTTGGCACTGGTCAAAAACCCACAAAACAAGATATTCGGATCTTAGATGCAGGTTGTGGTACGGGTTCTAGTACAGACTATTTGGTTCACCTCAACCCTCAAGCATCTGTAGTCGGAATTGATTTGAGTGCTGGTGCTTTACAGGTGGCTAAAGAACGATGTCAGCGCTCAGGAGCCTCGCAGGTAAAGTTTCATCATCTCAGTATCTATGATTTAGGGGAGATCAAAGGAGAGTTTGACTTAATTAATTGTGTAGGGGTGCTGCATCATTTACCAGATCCAATTCAGGGGATTCAAAATCTGGCTTTTAAGTTAGCTCCTGGTGGGATTATGCACATCTTTGTCTATGCAGAATTAGGAGCTGGGAAATTAGATTGATGCAAGAGGCGATCGCCATCCGGCAAGGCGATAAACGTGGAGATTATCAAGATGGAGTTAAATTAGGACGTCAACTTTTGGCCTCTCGGCCAGATGATAATCGTCTTGTCAAGTATGAACAGCAAAGATGGGCTTTTAAAAATCAACGAGATGAGTCTTTTGCAGACATGTATGTCCATCCTCAAGAGATTGATTATAATATTGACACTCTGTTTGAGTTAATAGAGGCATCTGGTTTAGAGTTTCTCGGATTTTCCAATTGGGAATACTGGAATCTAGACCGACTTCTGGGAAAATCTCCTCAATTGCAGGAAAGGGCAGTTGGTTTGGGCGAACAGGAACGTTATCGTTTAATTGAATTATTAGACCCTCAGATTAGTCATTACGAATTTTTCCTAGGCAGGCCACCTTTACAGAAAGTGGATTGGTCAGACGAGCGCCGGATTTTGGCAGCAACACCAGAATTAAGTCCTTGTCTGCAAGGATGGCCGAGTCAGAAGATTTTTGATGGTGACTATAAGTTGGTAAATTTGTCAGCAGAAGAATATAAATTTTTACAAGCCTGTGATGCAGGAGCTAAAAGCCAATCACCACCGACAGTCGGAGAGATATTAAAAGATGTGCCAGTAGGACTAGAAATTGTGCGATCGCTTCAGTCGAGACTTTTTATTTTATTAACTCCTGGCTCTAAGGAAGATATTGTGGAAAACGTGGTATGATTAGTTTTGGCCTATAAAAAAAGCCGATCTTTTAAGTATCTAAAGTTCAGTGAATTCATCTGATACATCACCAGAAACCCCGACTTTTGAGAGTAATACCCCAGAAGTTGGTACTGTAGCAGCAGAACCTAATTCTTCAATGCAAGAGTATTACAAACTGCGACAGGAGTTATGTATAATCACCTTGACAATTACAGGTATAATATTCATCTCTGTCTGTTTTTTTTACTCTCTCAATATTGCTCTTAATTACTTGCTCGGAGCAATTGGAAGTGTGGTTTACTTAAGGATGTTGGCTAAAGATGTTGAGCGTATTGGCAGAGAAAAAGAAAGTCTGAGTCAAACAAGGTTAGCAATATTGGTTGGGTTAATCATATTAGCAACTCAGCTAAATCAGCTAAAAATTTTGCCGATTTTTTTAGGATTTCTGACTTACAAAGCAGCACTAATAATTTATGTACTGCGAACATCCTTTATAAATAACTCATAGCATAGCCACGAATCAAGCTAATTCTGGAAAGCTCCAGACGTCAATAAAAATCAGGAAGCCTGAGAATCAAAATGCTAGATATTTTGAACACTATTAACTTTTTACCTCTAGCTGAATTAGAAGTTGGTCAGCATTTTTACTGGGAGCTAGGTAATCTCAAAATACATGGGCAAATTTTAATCACATCCTGGGTTGTGATTGCCTTAATAGTTTTGGCTGCTTTAATATCAACACGGAATGTACAGCGAATTCCCAGTGGGATGCAAAATTTCATGGAATATGTCCTGGAATTTGTGCGGAGTCTAACTAAAGACCAGATTGGTGAAAAAGACTATCGCCCTTGGGTGTCATTTGTTGGTACGTTGTTCTTATTTATTTTCGTATCAAATTGGTCAGGAGCACTTGTACCTTGGAAGGTAATAGAGCTACCTTCAGGAGAATTAGCAGCTCCCACAAGCGACATTAATACTACAGTGGCACTGGCTTTACTAACTTCTATTACCTACTTCTATGCAGGTATTAGCAAAAAAGGTTTAGGATATTTTGCAGGTTATGCTCAACCAGTACTATTTATGGTTCCCTTTAAAATCATCGAAGATTTTACCAAGCCTCTATCCCTAAGCTTCCGTTTATTTGGTAATATCCTAGCGGATGAATTGGTAGTAGGAGTATTAGTATTGCTAGTACCTCTATTTATTCCTTTGCCACTGATGGTATTAGGTCTCTTTTTAAGTGCAATTCAGGCACTCATTTTTGCTACCCTAGCCGCTAACTATATTGGAGAAGCGCTAGAAGAGCATGGAGAACATCACGACTAAGAGTCAAGTAGCTAGTAGAAAAAAACTTGCTAAAAAAACTCAGAATCTGATATTCTAAACCTGTTAGGGGAGATGAATAACCCCACCCTTGAGACTGCAGGGCTTGCGAATTTACCTTCGCAAGTGTCGGCTATTGTCTACCGTGTAAAATTCTGCTGCATAAGTGGGGTAGGCTTCTAGCCTGCTCAAATTAAGTGTCTGTAGAGAAGACATCTTGGCAGAATTGGCGGTAAGGGAGTACAAACTTGACACGAGAGAATTATCCCAATGATTCGTGTGAGAGTAAAAAATTAAACGCCCGCAATTCTGAACCATCGTGTAGAAGGGTAAGGTATGATTGGGGAGATAGTTAATTGCAGTATTGTTTAATCAATACGATTCTGGTCATCAAGTTTGTCATCAAGTTTGTAATTTTTAGGTTAAACAAGGAAAAAAAGTTATTATGGAACCATTGATTGCTGCTGCTTCCGTCGTTGCTGCTGCCTTAGCTGTAGGTTTAGGTGCAATCGGCCCAGGAATTGGTCAAGGAAATGCAGCAGGTCAAGCTGTAGAAGGTATTGCACGTCAACCAGAAGCAGAAGGAAAAATTCGAGGTACATTGCTGTTGAGCTTGGCATTTATGGAAGCTTTAACAATTTACGGTCTGGTGGTATCACTTGTTTTGCTATTTGCCAACCCCTTCGCATAAAAAAACTAACTATTAGGAAGTAGGGGTTTGAGATTTTTGGTTGAGAAGATCAAAAATCTCAACTCTGGCGATTAAAAATCATGGGAGCCACCAAAGATTAGAAAAAATGATAAATTGGACACTATTACTCGCCGTTGAAGAAGTCACAGAAAAGGGTGGTTTGTTCGACATCAATGCAACTCTGCCCTTAATGGCAATTCAGTTTCTGCTTTTGGCTTTTGTCTTGGATAAAATTTTTTACAAGCCACTGGGTAAAGCTATAGATTCTCGTGCAGATTATATCCGCGACAATCAACTACAAGCACAAAAACGTTTGAAAAAGGCTAAACAATTAGCTGAACAATATGAGCAAGATTTGGCAGAAACCAGGAAAAAATCTCAAGCAATTATCACTGCAGCTCAAGCAGAAGCTCAGAAAATAGCAGCCGAAAAAATGGCAGAAGCTCAACAAGAAGCACAAGCAAAAAGAGAACAAGCAGCCCAAGAAATAGAGCAGCAAAAGCAAGCAGCTTTGCAACAACTAGAAGAACAGGTAGACTCTCTGAGCCGGCAAATTCTAGAAAAACTATTAGGACCAGAATTGGTCAGATAGGGAGAAAAAATCTTGATGTATCTGCTAACTATACACAGAAAATAATGGTAAATCTTTTATGGCTGGCTACAGAAGCTAGCACAGAAGAAGGTTTTGGTCTAAATACAGATATTTTAGACACTAACCTGATTAATTTAGGAATTATTATAGTTGTTCTGCTTTATTTTGGGCGAGGCTTTGTTGGGAAGATTCTCACTGAAAGACGTGCCGTTATTGAACAAGCAATCAAAGAAGCAGAGCAGGGTCAAAAGGAAGCCGCAGCAGCACTAGCAGAACAACAACAAAATTTGACTCAAGCTCAAGCAGAAGCAGAAAAAATTCTGGCTACTGCGCAAATCAGGGCAGAGGAAGTCAAGCAAAGAATACAGGCTCAAGCAGAACAAGATGTGGAGCGGATGAAAGCTACTGCTAACCAAGAAATGGATTCTGAAAGAGATAAAGCTATTGCTCAACTGCGCTCCATTGTGGCATCTAAAGCATTGGCCAATGTAGAATCTCGGCTCAGAGAAACTTTAGATGAGAATGCCCAGCAACAATTAATAGATCGTAGTCTGGGGCTATTGGGAGGTAAATTATGAGCGTAATTGCTGGTGAAATTGTAGAGCCTTACGCAGCAGCTCTGATGTCCTTGGCTCAATCAAAAGACCTCACTGAGAGATTTGCTGAAGATGTGCGTTCCCTGCTTAATATAATGGATGAATCCCCAGAATTGAAAGAATTTATGGGGAATCCAATTATTAAACCAGAAGATAAAAAATCAGTTATACAACGCATGGTGAGAAATGAAATTGACCCCTATATGAGTAATTTCTTGATGCTCCTTGTTGATAGAGGCCGGATTATTTTTATAGAACAAATAGGCAAACAATATTTAGCACTATTGCGGGAACTGAATCAAACTGTTTTAGCAGAAGTAACCTCAACGGTAGAATTAAACGAAGACCAGAAAAATACAGTTCGTGAACGAGTCAAATCAATGACAGACGCCAAGGAAGTAGAAATCGAAACCAAAATAGATTCTAGTTTACTTGGTGGTGTAATGATCAAAGTAGGCTCTCAGATAATTGACTCTAGTCTAAAAGGGCAATTGCGTCGAATTGGCATTAGCCTCAAAGCGAGTTGAGCCAGGCAGAAGATAGAAGGGGAAATAATATTGAGTTTATATGATTTTAGCTTAATTACTTAGTAAAAAAATCTTGGTTTGTAGTTGGGATGCGGCGCACATTGAAGTGGGGTAGGTTGATTCAAAATATTAAACCCTAACTAAATTGGAGAAACTGTTTAAACCCTTGACAAGATAAAGTTACCTAAAATACTCATAATAAAAAATGGGATTGGGTAGGTTTGGTTGAGGAATCCCAAAACCTAACATAACTCAACATCATCTATGTTTTTGTTGGGTTCCCCTGAAGGGAAGCAACCTACGCTGTCGCTTAACCAAACC
>JAJEAQ010000392.1 GCA_022822685.1 Trichodesmium sp. jk18x7bins.61 | reverse complement strand
AATATTGACTGTCTGGAGCAAATGTAAATTGAGGACCATTTACCCATCTTACTATATTTATATATAAGCTTAGGAGACATGATATTAAAGTCAAATCACCTACCAAACTATTAGTCTGTCTACTTCATAGGTTAAATGTTGACAATGTGAGTGTCTCGCTCAGGCATTTCATACTGGTATTACATCTTTTTCATCGCAGTTAAATATTGTCCAAAAAATGGTAAACCAGCGATTGCCGGTAATAAATAACGAGATGTACAAAGTAGTCCTAGAGCTGCCCCAACCTCTGTAGAAAAATAAGGTTGATAAAACAGAATAAAAGCAGCATCACGAGTACCAACTCCGGCAAAAGTTAAAGGCAGTAATCCCGCTAAAATTGCCAACGGAGATAATGCCAAACTTGCTAAAAACGGAGCTGAAGCATTCAATGCCTGGATAAAAAACCAGATTTGTAGTAGATGCCCAAACCAGATAAATATAGAAGTAGCAGCAATTTTAGTTAACCGCAGTTTGTCGTGCCAAAAATATCTGTGCATTTCGAGCCAAGAAATCTCTAGATTATCAACCTTTAGACGCATTTTTTTAGGAGAAATAACCCGTACTTTCTCAAAAAAAATATGAGCAAATTTACGAGAAGATAACAATAATAATCCAATGATTAATCCTAAAGTTACTCCAGCAGTCATCACCCAAAATAATAAATCTTTTTCTGGATAAACCATCAATCCCAAAACGCACCATACTAGCAAAGAGACTAAATCACAAGCCTTTTCAAATATCACTAGAGATAGAGATAAAGTTCCTTCTAAATGCCCCCTTTGTCTCATAAAATAGGCTTTGACAATATCTCCCATCTTAGAGGGTAAGATCATATTCAAGACACTGGCAGCTAAAATTAATTGATTTGCTTCCCAAAAATTCAGATAGGATGATGATTTACTCCTCCTTTTTGGCATTAGCTGTTGTAATCGCCAAGCAGTTAACATTGTCAACGGCACGATCATACTTACACTAATTACCATCCATACAGGGTGAGAATTTTCAAATACTTTGAGCAGCCCAGTCAAATCAACTTTCCAGTAAATAGTTGTCAGAATAGCTAAACTGATAATTATGGAAATTATTCGTTTCATATATTGATAAATGAGTCTGAAAGGAAACAATAAGTAATAACTAAGACCAAAGTTGGTCAATTGATACTAAATTTGCCCCATAACGCATGTACTTTTCCAAATCCGCCTCTAAGCCTTCTGCCCTCTGTCTTTTGTCTTACCTCTGGGAATACAAGATGCTAACTAAACTAGATTTTTTATTAAAAGAGGATTTTAACCTCAAACAACACATTGAAGGCCATCAATTAAGAATGTGCTAGGGGACTTATGCCCAATATCTAAATGAAATAGAGGGGGAAAATTTAACTGCCTGTCAAGATTCAATATGTACTGTCTTCTCTCCAACTTCTTTATTTCCTTCCGAATGCAAGTCACACCTAGGGCAACCAGTTAACTCTCATCACAAAAATAGTTAGCCCACATAGGAACAAATTTTCAATAATTCTGGTCCTTGCTTACCTCGCGAAGATCAAATTCTTAAATTTCACCCAAATTCGGCGATTATATGATATTTTCACAATATTGTCTGCTTACTAAATGTCTCGGAACAGCCAGGCTAATACAACAGAAGTAGCTTTCCTGCTTCCTTTACTAAAGGAGCTTTGCTTGTCGGAGTGCTAGGTGAAATTCCTGCTACACCAAATAGTGGAGAATTGTGAATAAGGAAAATTGCAGGTGCGAGAATCTACATCATTATATTATTTCCAGGAGGCTAACTATTGAATGTTTTCCCAGAAAAATCTAGTAGCAATAATTGGGATGGCCGGAATATTTCCTAAAGCCAAGAATTTACAGGAATACTGGCAAAATATTCTTGGGGGAGTCGATTGCATTACCGATGTGCCTCCCTCGCGCTGGAATATTGAAGATTACTACGATCCGAACCCACAAACACCTGACAAAACTTATTGTTACCGGGGTGGATTTATCCCAGATATTGAGTTTAATCCGTTGGAATTGGGTATGCCTCCAAGTATTTTAGAAGTGACGGATGTGGCTCAAATGCTGTCTTTGGTAGTAGCAAAACAGGCTTTAGAGGATGCAGGATATGGAAATGCTGAACGCTCAATTCGCCAGCGTACAGGGGTAGTCTTAGGTATCGGTGGTGGACAAAAATTAGTAACTCCTTTAACTGCTCGTTTAGAATATCCAGTCTGGGAAAAAATTCTTAAAAGTAGTGGTTTATCCGAGGCAGATACAGAAAAAATTATTGAAAAAATAAAATTGGCTTATATTCCTTGGGAAGAAAATTCATTTCCAGGAATGTTAGGCAATGTCGTTGCTGGGCGAATTGCTAATCGCTTAGATTTAGGGGGCATGAATTGTGTAGTCGATGCTGCTTGTGCCAGTTCCCTGAGTGCATTACGAATGGCCTTAAGTGAGTTAACAGAATGTCGCAGCGACATGATGATTTTGGGGGGCGTCGATACGGATAACACTATATTTATGTATATGTGTTTTAGTAAAACCCCGGCTTTTTCCCGAAAAGGACAAATTCGTCCCTTTGACGCTGAAGCTGATGGCATGCTGATTGGTGAAGGGTTGGGCATGTTGGTATTGAAGCGTTTAGCAGATGCCGAAAGGGATGGCGATCGCATATATGCTGTAATTAAAGGCATGGGTAGCTCTAGTGATGGTAAGTATAAGAGTATTTATGCTCCTCGCTCATCAGGACAAGCTTTGGCCTTACGTCGTGCTTATGAAGATGCTAATGTTGAGCCTCAAACTGTTGGTTTAATTGAAGCCCATGGTACAGGGACTACCGCAGGAGATCCCACCGAATTTTCCAGCTTAAACGAAGTATTTGGAGAAAATAACCCCAAAAAACAACATATTGCTTTAGGTAGTATTAAATCTCAGATTGGACATACTAAATCAGCCGCAGGGGTGGCCAGTTTAATTAAAGTTGCCTTAGGATTACATCATAAAATATTACCGCCTACTATAAACGTTTCTCAACCACATCCTAAATTAAAAATAGAAGAATCAGCTTTTTATATCAATACGAAAACTCGTCCTTGGATACCAACAAATCAGGAAATACCAAGACGAGCAGGAGTTAGTGCTTTTGGTTTTGGGGGGACTAATTTTCATATTGTTTTGGAAGAATATCAAAAAGAAAATAATCAACCTTATCGATTACATAAGACAATTGATTCAATTTTAATTGCAGCTCAAACACCAGAAAAATTATTAACTCGTTGTCAAAGTCTAAAAGAAAAATTGAAATCTGAACGGGGAGAAATATTCTATCAAGAGTTAATTAAATCTTCTCAAACTTTGAAAATTCCACGACTGGCAGCCAGAGTGGGTTTTGTGGCTCTATCTTTGGCAGAAACAATTAAATTATTAGAAATAGCTATTAATTATTTAAAAGATAATCTGACTCAAGCCGCTTGGGAGCATCCGCCAGGAATTTATTACCGCAAAACAGGAATTAATCCTCAAGGAAAAGTAGTAGCTTTATTTTCTGGACAGGGTTCTGAATATCTGGAAATGGGTAAAGAACTAACCATTAATTTTCCGCAAATGCGTCAAGCTTATAGTTTAATGGATAGTGTTTTAATCAAAGACAATTTAGCACCTATTTCTCAAGTAGTTTTCCCTAAACCAACTTTTGTCAAAGCAGAAAAAGATGAGCAAATTACCACTTTAAATAAAACAGAAAATGCTCAACCTGCTATTGGTGCATTGAGCATGGGATTATATAAAATCTTAGAGCAAGCAGGATTTAAATCAGATTTTTTTGCAGGACATAGCTTTGGAGAATTAACAGCTCTTTGGGCAGCAAAAGTATTAAGTGATGAGGATTATTGCTTTTTAGTCAAATCAAGAGGCCAAGCGATGACTGCTCCTTCAGAAGCGAATTTTGATGCAGGTAAAATGTTAGCAGTCATAGGAGATTTGACAAATCTGCAAGCAGCTATTCAAAATTATCAAGATGTGACTATTGCTAATTACAATTCTCATAATCAAGTAGTTTTAGCAGGAACAAGTTTGGCTATCTTAGAGATTAAAGAAAAATTAGGAAAACTTGGCTTTACTGTTGTTTTACTTCCTGTATCCGCAGCATTTCATACATCATTAGTTAGTCACGCTCAAAAACCTTTTGTTCAGGCATTAAAAAAAGTTAGATTTAATTCTCCTCAAGTACCAGTTTATTCTAATACCACAGCAAATCTTTACTCTCAGAATCCTGATGAAATTCAGCAATGCTTGAGCCATCAGATTTTAAATCCAGTCCGCTTTCAGGAAGAAATAGAGAATATTTATCATGCTGGTGGATATTTCTTTATTGAATTTGGACCTCAGAATATTTTAACCAAATTAGTTAACAATATTTTGGCAGATAAACCCCATCTAGCAGTAGCTCTAAATGGAAGTAGAAAGAAAAATAATTCTCGAATAGGAGATGGGTGCGATCGCCAATTTCAAACAGGGATTGTACAATTGCGAGTAGCAGGTTTGAATTTAAGTAATATTGATGCTTATCAAATTGATCAAAAGTTACCTGAGCAGAAAACTAAAAAAGGTTTAACAGTAAATTTGAATGGTGCAAACTATGTTAGTGAAAAAACGAAAAATGCCTTTGAAAAAGCCTTAACAGATGGACATAAAATCAAATCTTTAAATCAAAGGCAAACAGAAAATGATAAAATAGTCCGGACTTCTTTAAATCAAAAGAAATTGGAAAATATTCAAGAAAAGACAAGTTTCTGCAATGATAATATTTCACTAAATCAGCTGCCCCAAAATTCACAATCTATCCAAAAAGAACAAAAACAAACAAACATGACACAATCAGATATTAATCATCAAACCAGCTCAGAAAGTTTTGAACGTATTATGATGCGTTTTTATGACCATCAAGCAGAAGTTTTAAAAGTTCATGAACAATACCTTAAAAGTCAGAGAGAATCTGCTCAAGGATTTTTCCAAATCATGGAGCAAAAATATTCTCAATTAACTGAAGTTAATGGGGCTGCATCGGTAATTGAGAATAAAATTCCGGCAACAGGATTACCAAATTTTGTGATTAATCAATCGGTTCTAAAAGAACAAGAAACCAGTAATAATCAGCAGACGCAACAGATAAATCACCACGATGGTACTTCTATGATTGCTGTTTCATCTCTGGAAAATCCTGTAACTTCTCCTACTTCATCTCAACAGGTTAAAGCTTCCCCAGCAATAGCAGCAGAAAATCCTATATCTCAAATAGATAACCGAGAAACAGGAACAGAAGTAATAAAAAATGGCAGCATCTCCCAACCAGAATTAAATGGTTTAACTCAATCTTTATTAGAGGTAGTAAGTGAGAAAACAGGTTATCCTGCAGAAATGTTGGAGTTAGAAATGGATATAGAGGCAGATTTAGGGATTGACTCTATTAAACGAGTGGAAATTATGGGTGCGATGCAAGAATTGTACCCAGATATGCCTCCTGTCAACCCAGAAGAATTAGCAGAATTGCGCACTTTAGTACAGATTGTTAATTACATGGGTAAAGAGTCATCGTCTCCCCTAGTGAAAGTATCTCAACCAATAACACAAATAGATAATCAAGAAACAGAAACAACTGTCATAGAAAACCAAAGCATCTCTCCAGTAAAATTAAAAAAATTAACTCAATCTTTATTAGAGGTAGTAAGTGAGAAAACAGGTTATCCTGCAGAAATGTTGGAGTTAGAAATGGATATAGAGGCAGATTTAGGGATTGACTCTATTAAACGAGTGGAAATTATGGGT
>JAJEAQ010000781.1 GCA_022822685.1 Trichodesmium sp. jk18x7bins.61 | reverse complement strand
TCTGGTAGTTTTGATATATCAACAAAAGCAGGACGTATAGGAGGCATTAGTTATAAGTATTGTCAACATTTGCATCAAAAAGATGGTTATAACTATGCTTTCAGTTAAAGTCCGGGCGACTAAAGTCCCTCGCGTCGCTTTTCCGACTCCAGCTAAAGCATGGAGGCGAATACGCTCCCGATTTTTTTAGGTGATTACGAATTTAAATCAAAGATAGAGACTGATTAACAGAAACAAGACTATTCGCACAAATCACCCCAGAAGCAGCCACTGCCGGAACACCAATACCAGGCATTGTACTATCACCTACTCGATACAAACCAGGAATAGGAGTATAAGGCCCAGGAAAACTGCCCTAGCAGCAATAGCCGGTCCATAAGTACCTTGAAAACGCCTCAAAAAGCGAGCATGAGTTAGAAGAGTACCAATTAACTCCAGAGTGATACGTTGCCGGACATCAGGAATCACCCTTTCCAAAGCTTGAAACAGAGACTCTGCTTTTTCCCGTTTTCGTTGTGAATAGGACTCATCTTTGTGCCAACCGAGAAAAGACTCCAGAGTATAAGCATGAACAACATGATGACCAGAAGGAGCAAGATGAGCATCCCAGACCGAAGGAATAGAAATCATACAAGTATTACCAGGAGAACTAATATCCACACCTCCATCAAGAACAACCACATGGTGTTCAGTTAAACCCTGCAAACCATCAGAACGAATACCCAAATGTAAGTGCATAAAACTTTCCACTACAGGAGTAGCCAAAGCAGCTTGGCGATAATGATGAGGTAAATCTTCTGGTTCTAGCAACTTAGTATAAGTATCCCAAACTGTAGCATTAGAAATAACAGTAGGTGCTGTGATAACTTCATCCCCACGCAACAGCACCCCTACTACCTTGCCAGACTCTATCAATATTTTTTCAACACGAGCATTCAAACGTAACTGATCACCCCAACGTTCTAAACCTCTAACCAAAGCATCAACTATTGCACCACTACCACCAACAGGATATTCAATCACCGAGTGAGAACGCTCTCCAAACATAAATGCTACTTCTGGAGCAACAGTACCACCTGCTTTTAAGCCAGATAAGAAAAAACACTCTAAGTCAATTAAACGTCCCACCCAAGGATCTTGCACCCATCTATCCATGATTTGGCCAACAGAGCCTCCTATATCTGCTAGAGAAGGCAACAACTTCAACAAAGCTCGGCCATATTTTCCCAATAGAATTGGTATTAACCATAAATCAGCCCTTAAAGCGATTGGTGGAATTCCTTTGAGACCACATCATACAATCGCAAAAGATGATCTTGAAATTGTTGTAATTCCTTAGCTC
The DNA here is from genome assembly GCA_022822685.1 of Trichodesmium sp. jk18x7bins.61. Classification (GTDB taxonomy): domain Bacteria; phylum Cyanobacteriota; class Cyanobacteriia; order Cyanobacteriales; family Microcoleaceae; genus JAJEAQ01. The sequence goes on along the minus strand of JAJEAQ010000781.1, from coordinate 4,096 downwards.
CTTGAGTTGTCAACTTAGAAACAGCTTTTAGATAGGATGACCTATCGCCATAGACAGGCAAACTACCTTCAGGAAAATGGTAGTGTCCTAGGGGATCATAAACAACCGTCTCGATAGATTCTCCCAAAATTTCTAGGACTTTTTGTAAAGGATTCAGGCTATTGGGGTCAGCTAATCCACAGTCAAACGAAAGGCCAGAATCAAAGTGGAAGCCTTGGCAAGTGAAAGAATGAGCTGCACCTCCAGGAATAGCATGACTTTCGCAAATTACTACTTTTTTGCCATAGTATGCCAGCATTGCTCCAGCAACTAAGCCTCCAATGCCACTACCAATAACAACCACATCGAAATTTTTCATATCACATTAGTTGTTTTTTGACAATATTTTTAACACATTTAACTCTTAGGAATAGCTAAAGAGGGAAAGCAACTTTCCTCAGTCTCATCTTTCTACTTACGCCCGAAAGTTAGCAAGGGTTTAAAAACCTCTAACTGAATGTTCGTTTATCCTTCCTTTTTTTCACAGCCACTCATACAATATTGCTTTTTCTCACCCTCACTACTATAACTTTTACAAAACTGAAAGTAAGTGCATATAATTTATTAATTCATCTTAATTTTCAATTAAGACTTAATGTTGAAAGTCATGCTTCTCTGTTTTGTTTTTCAGACATCTATGTAACGACAGTAATATAATTTATAATGATTTTACTCTCATTTATGATGAGACATAAATCAAAGATAGCATCTTGAATTATTTAATCAAATAATGTTTTTGATGAACAGCAATTTGACTGTAATTTTTTATGAAAACGGATGTTCAAGATCAGACTAATATTAGTAAATTCTCTTCAGAGAAGGAACAAGTCAGCAACCTTGACCTAATTCGATCAATTTAAAAGGAGATGTTTACGCCGAAAACAGTTTTATGGAGGGAGCAATTGAGGAGAGGCATATGGAACTTCAAAGCAATATCTACTCAAATAGAGAGGGCAGATTGAAATATTATTTATTGACTTTTATCAAACTTCCGTCTGACCTCAAACTGCTTTTTTCCTGTGGAATGCTATGCATTAATGTCACGCAGTATTTCATTTCGGCGATGGCCGAAAACGAGCCAAACAAGTTAAACTTTAAATAGTTATAGAAATATTTTACAGATTATTCATGGATATAAACTATGGAATCATTTTCAATGATAGATACAGTAGTTAAAGAGCTAGAAAAAGAAGCAGATTTAATTAGAATTAAGAAGGTAATTTATTGCGCTTGTGAAGGCAGATGGGAAAATGATGAAACAAAATTAGAAGAAATTAATCTCAAAGAATTAATAGAAGAATTATATAAGAAAACAGGGAATATAGAAACTCTAGCTCATCGCTTATCTCGAATAGTGTCTAAAGTTAATAAAAAAACAGAATATGCTTTATTAGCAAAGAAAATTATTGACAGTGTAGGTAAATTATATCCCGAAGACGAAGATGTGACAATTATGGAATCCAGTCCCAACTGGGATCTTATGGGTGGCTCAGATGAACCAACAATGATCAAAGAGAAATTAGTAGAAGCAGAATCCTATCAAAGAGACCCTGGAAAATTGTTTGATGTCCGCGAAAAAATTATGCAGGGTACTAATCCATTAAAAGCCAAAATTATGATTTTTTCTACTGCAGAACATCAATTTAATTTTAATGAAAGAGATTGGTTATTGCTAAAAACAAAAAATTTAGATAGCTTACTCAGGCAAATATTTAATTTATGCCCATCTATTACTGACTTAGAATCTTCTTTATATAGCACCGCTAACAATTTTGAATACCCAGATGAGTATACTCAAGTAGCAAATGTTGTTATTAACGCTTTAAGTCCTTGTTATTCAAAGGAAAGAGTTATAATTGAAAATCAAGTAGAAGTTGAAAAAGCGGAAGCAATAGTATCGGAAAAACAAATAACTCAGACAAAAGAAGAAGATAATTTTCACCCAGCTGGAATTACTAATGTTTTGGATCAAAAATCTCCAGAAATTACGAATGATAGAGATGGAATGCTCTCTGTAGTAGAACAATCTGTAAGTTCATCTCAAATTCCCATAGCAGAAACTATTTACAAGAATTCAAATCAAACCGAAAGCAAAGATTTTGCTGACTCAGGCATTCCTCAAGAAATAATCTCTCCTTTAGCCACAGAATCTACCATAGCAAGTCAAGGTAATTATATAAAAACTTCCCTAGAAGGAAAAAATATCCTAGATTCAATCAAACAAAAATTAGAGATAGAAAATGAAATTTATACCTTGGTAAATCAAAAAGTAGATGCTGTAATGGATGCTGTAGAAACAGAATTTATTTCCTTAGAACAAGCTTTAAATCATCACTTACAAGGGCAACCAGAAGAAAAACGTTTATCATTAAAATATACAGCCTTAGGAGATTTAATTAGCAAACTACAGGATAAGTATACAAAAATCCAGGAACTTTTGAAGCAATTAGAGATAGAAGAAAGGAAAACTTTAAACCTAAATAGAACTAGTAATATTGTTAATTCAGAATTAGAGCAAAAAACAGATAGTTTGATCGATAACCAACAAAAAATTATAGAATTAGCCACTCAAGGGAATCCCAAAGCACTTGCTTTCATAATTAATCAATCTCTTCAGCAACAAGGAATTACAGTAGTAGTAGGCAAAAAAAATGGTTGGATACATATCATCTTAGAATCTGAGCAAGTTCCAAATCCAGAAATTGTGACTCCAGTAGTACAGGAAAAAATTGCTAGTTGGCGATCGCAATCTTTGCATAATTTCAAAATTCATGGGAGAAAATTAGGAAGTAAATCAATTATTTGGACTCAAACAATTTAACTCGCCAGACTCTGGCAAAGAAGTTGAATGGTCAGGATTCAAGTCCTATAGAAAAGCCTATAAATATTGATGGATAAGCATTTCCGGCAATTGCCTCCCCAACCATATTCTCAATTATAGATTGCTACAAGCCTTTTTTTTCGTGATTATTGAGAATGAAGCTGTTAAATTGCTGACTCAGTCGTTTTCAGAAGTCTCTCTATAACTGGGTTTGAGATACCTGAATCCTTAGGTTGAAGATTTTATATGTTTTACAAATTATTAAGACTGGCTATATTATATTGACAATACCTAATCCGATAATGATGGATTCTTCAAACAAAGGGAAATAAATGAAATGAGCGGTGGTGAAATTCTCAGAAGATATGCAGCAGGAGAAACTGATTTTCATGGCATTAACCTCAAAGCTGTACAGTTAAATGGAGCAGATTTGATTGGTGCAAATTTCTCTACAGCTGATCTTCAGAGGGCAGATTTAGTGTTAGCATTTCTAAATCGAGTTAATCTACAGCGGGCTAATCTGATTACCGCCAGACTCACCGGAGCATATCTAACTCAAGCCAATTTGCAAGCTGTTAACATGACTGATGTTGATCTTCATGGTGCCAACTTACAGAATGCAGACTTTCGGCAGGCTAATCTGGAATTAGCAACTTTGATTGATGCTAATCTAAGTGGAGCAGATATGCGAGGGGTTAACCTACAGGGAGCTGATTTGCGTGGTGCTTATATGCGTGGAGCAAATCTACGCCATGAAAAACGAGCTTATGAAATAGCTAATCTGAGGGGAGTAAATCTACAGGGAGCTGATTTGCGTGGTGTTGATTTGACTGGAGCTGATTTAACTAAAGCTGATTTGAGAGGAGCAAACCTGAGTGAAGTTTTACTTAGAGGCGCCAAACTGGCAAAAGCCAATTTAGCTCAAGCAATTTTAGATGGTGCATTTTTAACAGAATCTAATTTAGCAGGAGTTAACTTGTCTGGGGCAAGTTTAATCAATGCCAAAATTGAAAGAGCTGGATTAATGGATACACGTCTGAATGATGCTAATTTAACTGGTGCAATTATGGCAGACGTAAAATTGGGTAAAGCTCAGTTAGTTAGAGCTAATTTAACTCAAGCGAATTTAGTTAGAGCCGACTTGAGTCGAGCTAACTTAATTCAGGCAAATCTTACCAAAGCTGACTTAACGGATGCTTACCTCGCAAAAGCAAATTTCCGTAATTCCAACCTGAA
>JAJEAQ010000134.1 GCA_022822685.1 Trichodesmium sp. jk18x7bins.61 | reverse complement strand
ACCTTTGTTCTCATAAATCATTCCTGATTGCTATAGCTCAAATCAGCAACGCCAACCTTGCTGAACCCAACCCGTAGGGACGCCCTACGGGTTGGGTTCAGGTATCTCAAACCCAGTTAGAGAGAGACTTCTGAAAACGACTGACTCAGCAATTTCACAGCCTTATTCTCAGTAATGACGAAAACAAAGGCTTGTAGCCATCTATAGTTGAGAATAGGATGGGGGATGCAATTGCCGGAAATGCTTCTCCATCAAGATTTATAGGCTTTTCCATAGGACCTGAATCCTTACCCCTACATTATGCTTAATTAATGCGACTTGATATAACGGGAATAATCCCGGATGTTGTTCTGACCGTCTCAAGCAGACTTCAGTTGCCTTCACTCTTTTCGGCATCTTGCTGACATGAAGCTCTGCAACATGGAAAGCGTAGCTCCTCCCTCAGGAGGTAAGCGCAAGCGGAGCGTGTAGGAGCGTCAAAATTGTGAAAAAAATTACTACGACACTTTCTGACTATGATAATCTCTAAAAGTCTGGTAAAACTCAGTTTGGTGATACAGATGACACTTGTCTGTTATCTCTTTCATTAAAGACCAAGAAAACTTTGTTTCATAAAGTTTTTCTCCCCATTTTTCTTTCAAAACTTGATGTGCTTTTCTCAGATTATATGAAGGAATTCCTGTTGATATATGATGAGGAATATGTACATTAATATCATGGCAAAAAAACTCTACCCATCTGGGATAATCACAATGTACTGTTCCCAATAATTGAGCTTCTGCTTCATTCCATTCTTGTGCAGGAGTAAAAGGAATTTCTGGGAATGTGTGGTGGACAATAGTAAATGTACTCATCCAGAAGTGGTAAACTAGCCAAGGCATGAGCCAAAATTTAACTAGGCCCCAAATACCAATTGTAGCTATTAGCAAAGGAAAGGCGATCGCGCTCCAGCCCAAAACAACCAATGCAGAGAACTTGACATCTTCTCTATCCTTACCCTCCAACTTCCTCCAATCAAAATTTATCACTATCCAATGAGCGACAGATCCCAACCACCAAAATCTGCCACGCATCAACCGATATAGTAACTTAATCAAGCTACCGGCATTACCATAATCTTCTGGATACCAAGGTTGCCAAGCATTGTCTTCAGCCATTTTGTTGGTATGTTTGTGGTGACAATTATGGCCGATCCGCCAGCCATGAAAAGGATAAATTAAGGATAAAAACATTAAATGACCCACCAAATCATTAACCCAATTGCGGTTAGCAAAAGAACGATGACCGCAGTCATGCCCAATGACAAAAAAACCAGTTAATGCTGTGCCAGTAAAAACCCAGAGTAGAGGCAATAAAAACCAAGGTGTAATTGTTAGTCCCCAGTAGCCTAAAACAACGATAAAAATATTGATTGCCACCATTTTCCATGTTTTCCATTTGTCTTTGATGAACACTTCACGAGGCAGGATTTTAACGATATCTTTTAGCTGTAGTTGCTCGTTTCTACTATGAGAACTTCCATCAACAGATTCTGCAATTGATAATCTCATAAACTGTTTTAATTCTCCGTTTTTTTTTTTAATAGTTATTTAATGATACTTATATCATGTTCGCTAAAACACTTACAATTAGACTATTACTTACCCTAACCGCTCCTCAAATATATCTCTGGTGCCGCATCGAAACTACAAACAAAGACTTTTTTATAAGTAATTATCCGAACATGGTATTATACAAAACTGAGTCATAAAATAGCTTCAAATCTAGACAGTCAAGAAGTTTTGAGGTCAAAAAGTATAAATCTTAGGAATGACTAGGGTTTTCCTAAAGAATGGGGAGCTAACAGCTATTTTTATGCTATTGACATTTTTCCCTTGCCTATAGTGAATTTCAGACATTTGATAGCCTAGAAAATGTCTAGGTCTCAGTAGTAGATTTATCCAGGAATAATTCAGTAGTACCGAGCCTGAATTCATTTTGGGAATTCTGTGGGACTGGGGAATGTAGATTGTTTAGGCATGAAGGAGTATAAATGGGTTGACATATCCCTACCCACATTTTCAGTCTGGTGTGGTCTTCAATTAGCGGTGAGCAGTAATCACCTGCTAATGGTTCCCTTCAGCTATTGCATTTCCTAGTGCCTTCTTCAAGATTCCCAAAAAAAACGCCAGCCCCGAAGTTTTGCTGGCGGTTTTGACTACAGAAAGTGCAACATTTAACCTCCTCAAATCAGTTAATTCAACTAATCGGAGCAGAGTATGGCATCAGCAGTTACGGTGAAGGCAGTGGCCTGCAAAGCACGAAACATGATGATTCGTGCCTCATTTTCATCTCTGAGAATAACAGTTTGACACTAGGGAAACTTGAATACTTTTGCTCCGCTCAACTTTCTATGAACATGACCACAGTTAGCACAGGTTTTTGAAGTATAGGCTTCATTGCAACGGACAACTATGACGCCTTGACGTTTAGCAGCTTGAATTAAATGTTGTGAAAACTTGTAATGGCTCCAAGTCAGCATATTTCTTACTGACTTACGATTAATTTTTGTCCCTGGCTTTCAGACCATATTTGAAGTTTCAAAACTAGGCTGGAAAATTAGCTTATAACTATTTACTAAGAGGTTGACCGTTTTGTGATGTAAATCTTTAACTATTGCCGGAATTTTACCTCTCATACGGTCAGCAGCTTTTCTAATTGGGATTGGCCACTGCTTCGATTTCCGCGAGTAAGTAACGCCTTTGTCCTCCTGGTATTCTAATTGCTTTGATTTTACCTTCTGTTTCCTACCGTAAGGATGGAGACCCTAACTCCAAGGGGACTTGACTGCTTCTTTTGGTGTGACATACTTAGCAGTCTGGTCAGGTGGCCGACCCCTAGAGGAGCTTTCAGGTCGCGCGACAGGCTCCATGTTTTAGCTAAAGCTACAGGAGCAACGAGAATCACTTCTTTCCCCTCCCCTTTGAACGGAACGTGACAGTTTCCCATTATACGGCTCCAGCCTCACTTCAAGCCTTTATAGGCACGAGAGATTCTTTGACTTGGATTCTTAACAATTTCCTGGATTACTCCGTTCCATTGTCCTTCGATTCAGTTTGTCATTTGACATCTAACCTATATCGACCTTAAGTTTTCTTTGCCTGAACGTCTTTCGTATGAGTGAGAGAAGAAGTCTGCTTTCCTTTGAGCCTGGAGCCTCCCTGTTCAGGTCGCCACGTTGAGCCTGTCGCGCGACCTGAAACATGTAGCTTTAGCTAAAACAGGTCGGCGACCTGCTCAAACGGGACTTGCATTCGGACTGTTTCATTACTTACATGGAGCCGACAGGCGACCTGAACAGGAGTAGTCGGACTCATAGAGTCTTTTTCGTGAGCAGCTCTAGGTGAAAATCCCTAGGGGAATCGGTGTCCCGTTTCAGACGACCAATTCAGGTCGCGCATAACCGTTTATATCTACTATCAGTAGATCATAATTCTAGTAGTTTTAAACGGTTTAGTAATTTCTAAGTAGAAAGAATTTTACCAGATGTTACGTCAAATTTGACTATCATCTCTGTAGTTTATGATTAATTAATTGATTTTTCAATCTTTGAAACTAAATTCCGTTTTTTGATAGTTCGCAATTCTAATAATAGAGTTTCTACTTCTGCCTCAAGATGAAGCAACTTGACTTGTTGATCTTTTTGATACAAGGATTTCATCTGTTCTAGGGTATGGTTTTGATTAGTTGATGGTCTTGAACTCTTTACCCTTTTAGTAGTATCTAAAGAACCAGATGCACTAGACAAAGTATATGTACTGTTGGACATCAGTAAATTATTAACCATTTATAGTTACTTAAGCATTTTTTCTATTGTAACCAGAATATTAAGATAGGTTACAAACAATTAAGCTATCCAATTTTCGGGAGCAAGAGTTAGGTGACGATCGCCAATACTAAAAAGTTGGATAATACAATAAAATTAGTCATATTTAGTATATTTCCTAACATTATAGATGTCAATTTATGTAGATGGGCAAGCATGGGTAAGCATCCTCATCAAGATTTTCTACCATGTTTGGGTATTCCATAGGACGAAATACAGAAATTTATGGAAGTCTGAAAGCTCTTTGCTCTTTACATAGGCAAGGCTATTTGATTCTTCTCCATCTCTAGAGTGTAATACCAAATTCAAAAAAAGTAGTTAAAGTGTTAATCTCTAGAATCCTACCATTAGGGGAAAGCATTGCAGCAATGTTTTATGAAATTGGTATAAGATTTAGCTGACTCCCAGAGTTGCCCCACACTGCAATTTTCAGTTTGGTCTAATCACCATAAAAAAAGCTGAAAATGCTCTGGTCTAAAATTGGAAATATTGAATCGGGCAGTGGGACCTACTGCCTCACCTGACACGAAGATCTATTTTAGGCATCTCACGACAAGAAACGCTACGCAATTCAAGTCGCGTAGCAAGGAATTAGAATACAGCACGCCCGCTACGCGTCAGAATCTTGGGGGCTCCCTGAGATGCCACTAATTGAAAAGAATCTCCCTAGAGATCTCCATCTATAATCTACAATACGCTCCGGGGGTAAGTGGGAGTGACAATTATGTGATGTGGAGACCTTAGATGGTTAGAAGGTGCTTGATTTATGTTAGATTGGAAAATAATGGGGTTACAAACTAACCTTGTTAGTCGTCGATACACCAGCTTTACTGCATATCCTCGTGGATTAGGCCTCTAGCCTAGGTAAGCATACGGGATTGATCAAGCAA